>JAVEWL010000840.1:0-2745 GCA_034004565.1 FCB group bacterium
TGACGTCGTAGATATTGGCCAGCGTCGTGTACCAGCTCGCCTCGTAGGGCCCGCGGTCAACCTTTGATCGTTTCGGATCGACGCCGCGATAGTCGGCGGCCAGCGGCATCTTCATCACTTCGCACAGCGCATCGGGAAACGCCATCTGTGCCTGCTGCCCCGCCGTCGCCTCGTTGTTGGGAATGCCGGCAACCAGCAGGGCGATGACGTGCTCCGCCCCTTTCGTGCGTGCGAAGCGCTGGATCTCGTCGTTGACGAACTGGCTGCTGCGCGCTGCAGGCGAGCAGAGAACGATCAGCTTGCTGGAATCGCTGAGATGCCGGTCGAGCGACTGGTAGTACTCAGCGCCCGTGAAGTCTGCCTCATCGCGGAACACATCCAGCCGGCGATGAGGCAGGGGCAGATCCTTGGGCGGCACATAGTTCACGAGCGCCTTCTGCAGCTGGACCGCAAATTCCCTGTCTTTGCGTGAGTAGCTGATGAACACATCATGCGGCATATCCCTACTCCTCATACTGCTCAACGTAGCGGGCGGAACGCACCTGAGCGATGGGCGGACTCTACCCTTTTCCCAAGAGCAGATACAGCTCGCGATGGCCTAGTGTACCCGCTGCGCCGATAATCAGTACCCGCCCGGAAGAGCCGCACCGCCGGGCGCCGACCGCCGAACAAGAGACGCTGTCCACTTCCACTGATGCGTGATCGACGGGGTGTTCGCCGAGGGCGAGGACGGGCAGGTCCAATTCGCCGAGGCGCCCGCGCTGACAGCAGAAGACCTCGCCGGGGTGCGAGCAGCAGATGCGCCCGTGCTGCTGCGCTGGTTCGCGCCCCTCCGTCAGAGCGCGCCGGACTTGTCATCGCGCTCCAAATGGTAGCTTTGGGGCCTCGAGCTTGAGCCGCTGAATGTTGCAAAGTGGCCGATAGCGGCCGTCGCGGGACGAATGTCATGTGGTGTTCAATACCGCATAACGCTGCCGATAAGCCGCGAGCAATCACGCTGAGCCAACTGTCGTATTGTCCATGAACATCACGCGTGGTTGCTCGTCGGTTTGATTGGATGGTTCGGCATCAACCGTGAGACGCGGGGATACTTCTCGGGGTGCTTGACAGATTCGACGGTCAAATCGACGTCAAGATCCGGCCAATACAGATGTTCTTGCCCGAGCATCTCTAGGTGGAGTATGGCGGAGATCGGCGCGGCTTCAAACCATGGAAAATCTCGAAAGGGCAGGAAAAGCTCTTCCTCTCCGAGAAGAATCCAGAAGCCATGTCTTGAGATGTTGGTCACCTCAACTTCCAAAATGGGCGTACCAGGCATTTTTGATTTCATCGATGCGATCCTCAATGACACTGCGCAAGAGTCGCAGTTCTGATTCTGTCAGGCCAAAGCCTCTCGCCAACGCGATGTCCGGTTCGATCCAGAACTTGGCCTCTCCATGCCCACAGTGGGCATGAATGTGCATTCGTGGCTCCTCACGAGAGAAGAAATGAAACCGGAAATTCTTGTGTCGAAAGACCGTTGGACTCATATGCATGCCTACACTGGTGAATTACGATGCCGAACGAAAAGCTCAGCGGCGTAGCGTTAGCGAAGTCCGCTGGAGCGTTGAGTTCAAGTAAGCCGCTACGCGGCAGGTTTACCCGACGCTCCTAAATCTTGCCATCTCGTCAACATCCCTGCCTTGCCAGCCAATTTGCAGTAACCCTGATGGATTCATGGTAACCCTCCTACACGCAGTTCTTCGTCCAATTCCACATCACAAAAAAGGAGAGTTACCATGAAAGACTATTACGAAAAGTCCAACAGGGCGCTTCAGCTCGCCGGAATGAGTGAGCGCACTCAAGAGTGCTACACCCGTGCAGTGCGTCTGCTCGTAGACTTCTACCGGAAGTCCCCCGATCAGATCAGCGAGCCCGAACTGGAAGACTACTTTCTTCACCGCAGAAACACCGACAAATGGTCTGCCGCCACACTTCGCATCGCATACAGCGGCATCAAGTTCTTTTTTGTCAACGTGCTTCTACGCGACTGGCACATTTTTGCCTATCTGAAGGCCAAGCGGGAGCAAAAACTTCCCTGCATTCTAAGTAAAGAAGAAGTCTTCTCCATCCGGGATCACCTCACTACTTTCCACAACTACGTTTTCCATTCCACCGTCTATGCCTGCGGGTTAAGGATTTCCGAAGCCCTCGCCCTCCAAGTATCCGACATAGACGGCAAACGCATGATGATCCATGTCCACCGTGGCAAGGGAGCAAAGGACCGCTATGTTCCCCTTCCACAAGACACCTACCAGTTGCTCCGCCGGTACTGGGTCACTCACAGGAACCCCGTCTTTATCTTTCCCGCCTTGGGCAGGGGAGGGAACGAAGGACCAACCGCCAAGACGCATATGGCTCTCGATAGTGCGCAGGGGGCCTTCCGAAAGGCCAAGTTTGCCGCCGGTATTACGAAGCGGCGAATATCCGTTCACAGCCTTCGCCATTGTTACGCCACCCACCTTCTGGAAGCCGGCGTCAACCCCAGAATCATTCAAAGATATATGGGACATGCAAGCCTTGAAACCACCATGATCTATTTTCATCTCACCCAAAAGGGAACGGAAGACGCCTGCAAGATCATCAACACCACCATGAAGGGGTTCCATTATGGCGACAATCAGTGAGATCTTCCGTACCTTCAGCCCCGAGTATGTCGATCGCTATGGAGACTCCATGCCTCAGGAGCATCGAAAAGCAATGAAT
>JAVEWL010000841.1:0-2744 GCA_034004565.1 FCB group bacterium
GTATGCGCGTTGGCGCGCCCTCGAAGCAGCCGATACACCGTGGCCGGAGGCGGTCTACATTCACGCCTCGCGCCGGGTCGTCGCCGCGGCCTCGGTCGCCGAGGGCCTGCGCCACGACCAGGCGGTGGTGGCCCTCTACAACCCCAAGCAACAGGGCCTGTATTCCGTGCTGCGAACCTTCGGGCTGCCACCGGAAGAATTCGCCGATCTGGCCCGTGCGCACGGGTTCGAGACCCTGACCGAACGGCTCGACGACTGGAACGACTCGCGCCTGCTCGCGTTTCTCGACGACGCGCGCGTGCAGTCGCGCATCCGGCCGCTGGGCGGGGTCGCGCGTGACAGGCTGCGGCGCTATTTCGAGGAACAGGGATTCTTTGCCTGCACGCGCGCCGCCCTGGTGGACATCGGCTGGAACGGGACGATCCAGAAATTCCTGCAGGAAAGTTTTGGCGAGCGGTCGGACTATCCGGAAGTCCATGGCTGGTATTTTGCCTTCGTCGCCGCCATGCATGGGGATTTCGGCATGGGCGAGCGCATCGAGGGCCTGCTGCTGGACGCGCGGCGCAACGATCCCTACGAACGTACGCCAATGGATTTCGAGGAGATTTTCGAGCAGGGCGCACGCTCCGGCGAAGGGACGACGCTCGGCTACGAGGAAATCGAGGGACGCATCGTGCCCGTGCGCAAGGACGCGGCGGCTGCCGACCGCCAGGAAGAGATGGATTGCAATCCCCTCATCGAGCGCTTCCAGAACGGCGTACTCGACCATCTCGAGCATTTCCATGCCGCGTGGCGCCTCACCGGCTACGATGCGGCGGCGCTCAAACCCTATGTCCTGGGCCTGCTCGAGCGCGCCGTCGTCTATCCGACGCGGGAGGAGGTGCGGGAGATCGGGCAGCTGGTGCACACCGAGGACTTCGGGCACGACCATACCCTGGATATTGGCGTATCCGCGCTGCGCACGCGCGACTTCCTGCAGCCCGCCGCGCTTTATCGTAAACTGCGGCACCACCCGTGGAAATTCGCGGCCTTCGCGCGGTTCGGCAACACACTGCCGGCGATGGTTTTTCGTTTGCTGCAGCTGCGTCGTATCGGCGACAGATCATGAGACAACGCAGAGCAGGACTCTTGCTGCCGGTAGGCAGGCTCTGGCTGATGAGCCTGCCCTTCCGGCTGGGTTTGCGCCGACCGGGCGCGGGCTTTCAGCCAGGTGCGAGAAGCACGTCAGCATACCTGCTCAGGCGATTCTGGCATCTCCTTTATGAACGCGAGCGGCTCAATTACTATCTCGGTGTCATCGGATCCCGAATGGGGCGAAGGCATACGAGGCACTGAAACGACGTCCCGCCTCGTGCGGGGACGGCACCCGGAGAATGGACGTGGGTACCCGTCCGGTGAGGCGGGGTGGGATTTCTGGCGAATCACTGACTCAAGGAGACAACGATGAGATTGTTGGGGACTGCGTCGGCTTTCCTGCTGCTTGCCGCAAGCACGGGTACATCGGCTGATTTCATCAGTGGCGACATGACGTTGCGTGATGCGATCTACCTTTATGAACAGGAGTTTGACGACAAGGGAAGCAAGCGGCTGATCGGACGCAATTGCGACGTATTTCAACTCGTGCTCGACGTGACAAGCGGCTACACGGATCTCGAAATGCGCGAGTACAACCTGGATGATCCGAACAACGCGATGGACGTGCCATTGCCTTATCCGGACCGTATTTACGATCATGCGGCGATGTTCTCCTACGCGCTTTACAAAGACAGGCAAGAAAAGATGTTCGTGCTGCTTGACAACGTCGCGCTTTCTTCTTTCGCCAAGATCGGCAAAGGCACGGTATTCGCCTATTGCTACTCCACCAAAGCCGACGCCTACGTGAAGTTCCTGGAAATGGACAAATGCTCGATCACGTATTCCGACGGCACCGTTGGGGAGATCGGTTTGTGTGTTCCTCGTCCAGTAGAGCCGTCCGTCTCGACTTCGTCTGGCACCGCACTTGAGGGAGAGGCCGGCTGATTTAGCTCAGAAATCCATTCGCATCTCGACACGTGAGGAATCAGCCCGAACGACCTGTCGGATTCCCAGGCGGTCCTGGTAGGAGCGGCGCCCTCGCCGCGACCTTCGGGCGGTGGAGCTTTTACCGCATCGGGCCGAAGGCGGCCCTCCTACGACACTCCGCCCCGTGTAGCGCACCGCTGTGGTGCAAAGGGACATTGGCATCGCGCGAGAGCAGGATTCAACGCAAGCGGGTCTCCTGCCGTCCAATGGGCAATCCGGGTTCAATACTTTCCCGGCTGTATCTGAAATGAAGGCACCCTGGCTCTCGCCCGTCCTCGCCGCATGCACGTTCTGCATCCTGTCCGCAACGGCAGCCTGTTCCGCGCCGCCGGTCGCCGAGGCGGCAACTGCGAGGGTTCTGATCGGTTTCCGGGAGCCGGTCGATGGAGCGGCGCGCGAGGTGCTGTCCAGGCTGGAAAGCGTGGCGGGTGTTTCGGTTCGCTATGTGACGTCCGTGTCCACGACGTCTCATGCCTACGAGCTTGCCTGTCCGGCGGGTGCCATTTCCTGCGAGGCGGCGATACGCGCACTGCGCGCGGACCCGGCGCTGCGGGACGTCGCGCCCGACCGCTTGCGCAAGCCGCTTGCCCCCCGCCCGTGATGGTGCTGCGTCTCCTGCTCCTTCTTGCCGTCGCGTTCGCGCCGGGCGTACGCGCGGATGGCGGTACGCTTGCGGAAGCGCG
>JAVEWL010000842.1:0-2720 GCA_034004565.1 FCB group bacterium
CCTCACCCCAACCCTCTCCCCCGATGGGGGAGAGGGGGAATTCAACAACGGACTTTGGTGAGCTTTCCCCCTCTCCCCCATCGGGGGAGAGGGTTGGGGTGAGGGGGCAGGCTTTGGCATCACTCCCACCCGCAAGCCACGTTCCTTCGTCACGCGGCTTGAAGGTGGCACCCGGACAAAACCTCTGCGGCAATCGGCTTAAAGTGTTACAGGCCTTATTAGAATCCCATCCAGCCCATAAGACCCATCCGCAATGCCATCTCCTCCGGCAGCCCGAGAAATCGGTTTGTTGCCTTACGCCACAGAATTCGCCATTCCAGATCTTGTGTTTGGTTGACGGAATTGTGGTGGGGATGGTTGTGGATAACTTGTGGGATAACTTGGGGGTTTGTGGAATAACCTGTGGATAGGAGGGAAAAAAATTCACAGCAATGCGCTTTTCGAGAGCGCATAAAGCCTTATCGCAGCGTGCTTTAAATATATACTGTCAAGACTTAAGGGAATTTCGGCCAACATTGGAATTGTCGTCAATTGTTAATTCGCCTCGGTGGATAACTTATTCACAGGCGTGTTTTGGCATACCCCCTAGATGTTGTGTAGGGTCCGCTCGGGAAGATTGCTCTTGACTTGTTGACAAGCAAAAAGCCCGGAATGCCTGCGGCATTTCCGGGCCGGCGATTATCAGAATGAACTTATGCTTTGGCGATTTCGACTTGCTTTCCCTCTCTGAAGGACCGGTAGGCGTACTCCATCATTTCCGTGAGCTGGATGCCTTCCTCGAGTCCAAACGGGATCGGCGTGCCTTTCACGATGCCGTCCACCCACATTTGAATCGGGGTCGGCAGGGCTGCCGGCAGCTCGGGCGTCTGCCATTCGCGGGCGTCGAGCTTTTTCGAACGGATGAGCACCTGTTTTTCGTCCGGGCCGCCCACGAACAGGCTGCCCTCGGTGCCCGACATTTCGAGGCTGAAGGGGCTGGCGGTGGAAACGAAGCTCGTTTCGGCGACGCCGATGCACTTGTTCTCGAATTCGACGACCGTTACGGCGTTGTCCTCGATCCCCTCGGCGATGACGCTGTTGAAGGTCGAGGAGAACTTACGCGGCTGTCCGCCGAGCCAGCGCGCGAGGTACATCGGGTGCGCGCCGAGGTCGATCATGGCGCCGCCGCCGCAGGACACGGGATCGTAGAAGTGCTCGGGCAGCCACTTGCCGCTGACGCCGTCGTGGGCCACGCGAACGCGGAAGAAAGTAAGCGTGCCCAGGAGCCCCTCTTCGACGGCCTTGCGCGCGTAGAGCGTTTCGGGCTTGGTGCGGAAGGGGAACGAGATGCAGAACTTCACATCGGCCTTGCGGACCGCCTCGGCGATGCGCTTGCATTCGTCGACGGTCAGCGCCATCACTTTCTCGGTGAAGATGTGCTTGCCGGCGTTGGCGGCGCCCACCATGATCTCCTCGTGGCGGTTCGTGGGCGCGTTCACGGCGACGCCGTCGACGTCTTCGCGGGCGATGACTTCCTTGAGGTCGGCCACGAACGGGACTTCGAGTTCCTGCGCCCATTTCTGACCGCGCTCGGGAACTTCGTCCCACACGGCCGTGAGCTTCACGCCGGGGGTATCGGCAAACGATTTCGCATAGCCCCGCGCATGCGGATGCCAACCGCTCAACATCGCCACTCTCAACATGGGCTTGTTTCCTTCCGTGGCCGCGTCCTGGGCCAGTGAATTGGTGGTGAGGGCCGCGCCCGCCAGGGTCGCCGCCGCCAGCGCTCCCCCTTGCTTCAGGAAAGACCGCCGATTCAATTCCGAAGGAGATGAGTTTTCCATCAGGGGATCCTTTTCGTTCGCCAGGGGGCGCCGTTGTGTTTGGGAGTATGGTAGCGACTGGGAATAGGCGACGCAACGGCTTGATGTAACCCCGAATTCTCATTCGGGGTCTTTGTTCTTGTTTTCGAAGCGCTACGGAAGAAAAAGCAAAGACCCCGAATGGGAATTCGGGGTTACATGGGGCCTCAAATGTCGGTGAGTCGGTCGGCGTCGCGGCGGAGGGTTTCGCGGGCGAGGTGGGCGGCTTTCGAGCCGGGCGCTTTGCGCAGGATTTCCTGCAGGGCGTGCAGGCGGCCTTCGGGGTCGTCGAAGTAGAGCCCGAGCAGGTTCGCAAGCCGGAACATGGCTTCGGCCCAGATCTCGCTGCCCGGCTTCGAGGCGCGAGCCAGTGCGCGGAGCACACCCGCCGCGTCGTCGGGCCGCGCGACTTTCTCGAGGATGGTGGCGGCTTCAAAGAGCGGGCGGGGCGCGTCGGGATTGCGCCGGAACAACTCCTGGAATTCCGTCACGGCCCGGTCGATGTCGCCGCGCTCGGCCAGGTGGCGGGCATGCTCCATCTCGATCCAATGGGGTACCGGCTTTGCAGTCTCCGGCTTGGCGGTGGCGGGCTTGCAGCCGTCGCGCAAGTAGGCGGCGGTTTCCGGATCGTCCAGCGAGAATTCCATGATGTCCGCGAGCAATAGCGAAGCGCGGCGCCGGGCTTCCGCGGCGTGCGGGAACTCGCGCAGCACGGCGCGCAGGGTATCGGCCGCGTCGGAGGGACGTTCGGCGCGCTTTTGAATGATGGCCACTTCGAGCAACGGCAGCGGCGAAGCCTGGAAGCGCGCGGCAAGCTTGCGGCACTCTTCTATCGCCGCAGTGTACTGCCCGCGCGACGCCAGGCCCCGCGCGTGCCGG
>JAVEWL010000843.1:0-2719 GCA_034004565.1 FCB group bacterium
TGAATAAGTTCCGGGAAAAGCGCTCCGCGGAATTCCGTACGGCAGGAACGGCGGGGCGGCGATCGCCGAAGTCGCGCCGTGGGGCGCAGCGGAGCCGTCGATCAACCGCGCCTCGGTACCCCGGCTCGCCATCTTCGGCGCGGTCAACCGGATGTGCAGTGGCCGTCATGGCTGCGGGTTCTTTAGCTTTCTTGTTATCCCGGCTGATCGGGGCATAGCATATGGAATCGCAGTAATTGGCGGGCGGCGGTATTGACCGCCCGGTACGTTTCGATTTGCTCGCATGCGCACCAATTCGTGGGCAGAGATCAGGCCCGCTAACGGATCAGCGTGACTTGCTTGCTAGAAGACTCGCCAGCCATCTTTAGCCGACAAACGTAGGCGCCACTAGCAGGCTGTTGAAATACTCGCCCGGTGCCGCGTGAGATGATACCATGCTTGCCGACCAAGGAGGACACCTTTGCGCGGCAAGACCACCGGCCAGAACGCGATGTTCAGCTACTGCACGCTCGATGACCGCATCCCGCGGAACCACCCCCTGCGCGACATCCGCAAGATCGTCGATAAGGCCCTCGGCGAGCTCTCGCCCACGTTCGAGGGCATGTACGCCCAGACGGGGCGGCCTTCGATCCCGCCGGAGCAGCTGCTGCGGGCCCTGCTGATCCAGGTCCTGTTCAGCGTTCGCTCGGAGCGGCAGCTGATGGAGGAGCTGGACTTCAACCTGCTGTACCGCTGGTTCGTCGGGCTGTCGATGGACGACCAGGTGTGGAACCACTCGACGTTCTCCAAGAACCGGGACCGGCTGCTGGCACACGACGTAGCGGACCGCTTCTTCGAGGCGATCAAGGGCTAGGCCGCGGCCAAGAAACTGCTGTCGCGTGACCACTTCACCGTGGACGGGACGCTGCTGGAGGCGAGCGCATCGCTGAAGAGCTTCCGGCCGAAGGACGCGCCGCCACCGCCGGACGACGACGAGCCGGGGGCCGGCGCAGCCGGCGGCGGCCGCAACGAGATGGTCGACTTCAAGGGCGAGAAGCGGAGCAACGACACGCACCAGAGCACGACGGACCCGGACGCGCGGCTGGCGCGCAAAGGCGACGGCAAGGAAGCGAAGCTGTGCTACGCCGGGCACCTGATGACCGAGAACCGGAACGGCCTGATCGTGGACGCGGAGCTGACGCAGGCGACGGGCAACGGCAGAGCGGGAGGCGGCGCTGGAGATGATCGCGCGGCTGCCGGGCACGGACCAGAAGACGGTAGCTGCGGACAAGGGCTACGACACGAAGCGGTTCGTCGAGGGCGCGCGGGCGCACGGCGTGACGCCACACATGGCGCGGAAGAACCAGCACTCGGCGCTCGACGGCCGGACGACGCGGCACTCGGGCTACGCCCAGAGCCAGCGAAGGCGGAAGCTGGTCGAGGAACGGTTCGGCTGGCTGAAGGATATCGGCGGGCTGCGGAAGCTGAGACACCGTGGTCTGGCGACCGTCGGCTGGATCTTCAAGTTCGCTGCGGCGGCGTGCAACGTGGTGATGATGCGGAAGCTGCTGGCGGCGGCGTGAGCGGGGCTCCCGGGGGCCCCATGCCCGGTCAGATGGCCGGCTATGGGCTCGGATCGGGTGCGTAAAACTGGGTGTCGCCATAATGGGCGCTCCCTGGAACCGGCGGCGGTCTGGCGACTGAGCAGCCGGGCCGCGAAAAATGAGCCAGGCAGGCGAGGGCTGGGGCCTGTCGGGGCATGTTGTTCAACAGCCTGCTAGGATCTTAGCTACGCTAAATGAACTGCAGCGTGTTTGTCATTCAATCCAAGAGGGGTCTTGTTGGGTGCGGCTTCGAACGCAATGAACGCGGTCCAGATCGAGTTCCGTGACCAGCGAGGAATCTACACAACCTGCGGAGTTTGAAACCGTGGAATCGCCCGAGTCCTTCGGCAGCCGTTTGCGGGAGCTAAGGCTGCAAAGAAGACTTTCCAAAGCTGATTTGGCAGTTCGTGCGCACCTGTCCTGGCGTACGGTTCATGATCTTGAAGCCGGTCGCCGGGAAAACGTCCTGGAGAAAACGATACTACTACTCGCGACCGCACTTGGAGTATCTCCGGAGGAGATCCGAGGTGAGATCGCGACCGACGCGCTTTCGGAACGCGGCCGAGCCCGGGCCCGGGGCCGGTTTAGACTCACGGCGCTGCTCTCCCTTGCAGTCATTTTGGCGCTAGGTGCCGGCTCAGTACTTTGGCGGGTAACAACCGGAAGAGCTGAATGGGTTATACACGACCAAGGGCTTGTTGCCAGGGACGGTCTTTTCGGAATTGAGGTTTGGTCAATTAACGTTAGTTGTGGAGTGATTTTCGCCACAGAGTCCCCATGGAGCAGCACCGAAATCCTAGTTGGCTTAGGCGCTATCGATGCCACAGGTGGACGTGTGCTATGTCTGGATAGGCGAAACGGCGCAAAGCGCTGGGAAGCTACCCTTGACAAAGGGGCCGTTCGCGAAGCTTTCGGGCCCGAAGTGGTGGACGCTGGTAACTTCTGGGCAAGGCGCGTCTTTCCCGTCGACCTGACCGTGGATGGCGAAATGGGGGTCATTGTCGAGTTTCTGCACAAGCCAAATTACCCCGATGTGTTTTGCATAATCGGACGCGACGGGCGCCTGTACAAACAATATACCCTGAAGGGGCATTCTTCGGATGCTCTTGTGAATGATATCAATCAAGATGACGAGC
>JAVEWL010000844.1:0-2718 GCA_034004565.1 FCB group bacterium
GCGAGAGCTGCTGGATGGGCACGATCTGGTCAAGCTCGAAGTGCTGGCCGATGAGAAGACGCTCTATCCGGATCTGGTGCAGACCTACCAGGCTGCCGAAACATTGGTCGCCGAAGGTTTCAAGGTAGCCTACGTGTCGGCCGAATTTGGCGTGCACGAAAGCATCTCGATTTACTCAGGCGGCCTGGGCGTGCTCGCGGGCGATTTCCTGAAATCGGCCAGCGACCTTGGGATTCCCTTGGCGGGCGTCGGCCTGCTCTATCGCGAGGGATACCACCGCCAATACCTCAACGCGGACGGCTGGCAGCAGGAACAGTATCCCCGCAACGACTTCTATAACATGGCGCTCACGCAGATGCGCGACACGTCGGGCAAGCAACTCACCATCGAGGTCGCGTATCCCGAGCGCAACGTGAAGGCGCGCATCTGGAAGTGCCAGGTCGGGCGCGTGCCGCTGTACTTGCTCGACACCGACTTTGAAGAAAACGACCAGGACGATCGGGAGATTACGGCGCGCCTCTACGGCGGCGACCGCGACATGCGCATCCGCCAGGAAATGCTGCTTGGCATGGGCAGCGTCAAAGCCCTGCACGCGCTCGATATTCACCCGACCGTTTACCACATGAACGAAGGCCACGCGGCGTTTCTGACGATCCAGCGCGTGCGCGATCTCGTGGTCGACGAGGGGCTCACGGTCGACCACGCCATGGAAGTGGTCAAGGCCGCGAGCGCGTTTACGACGCATACGCCCGTGCCGGCCGGCAACGACATGTTCCCGCCGGACTCGATCTATCACTATCTGGGCCGCTACGCGGAAGAGTTGAAGATCCCGATGGAGCAGATCCTAGCGCTCGGCCGTCAGGATCCGAACGATTCGCGCGAGCCGTTCTGCATGACCGTGCTGGCGCTGAAGCTTTCGAGTGCGGCCAACGGCGTGAGCGCACTGCACGGCAAAGTGGCGCGGGGGATGTGGGCGCGCGCGTGGCCCGATGTGCCGCAGGAAGAAGTGCCGATTAAATCCATCACGAACGGTATCCACACGCGGTTCTGGGTGTCGCGCGACTTGGCGCAGTTGTACGACCGCTATCTCGGACCCGCGTGGTTCGGCAACCCGGCCGACCCGGAGGTGTGGGAGCGCATCGACCAGGTGCCCGACGCGGAATTGTGGCGCACCCACGAACGCCGGCGCGAACGCCTGGTGAATTTTGCGCGGCGCCGCCTGGTGCAGCAGATGCAGCAACGCGCGGTGCCGGCCGCCGAGATGAAGGCGGCGAGCGAGGCGCTGGATCCGGAAGTCCTGACAATTGGATTCGCCCGGCGCTTTGCAACGTATAAGCGCGCGATCCTGTTCATGCTGGACGAGGATCGGCTGGCCCGCATCCTGAAGAACGCGGAACGGCCCGTACAGTTGATACTGGCGGGCAAGGCGCATCCGCAGGACACGCAGGGCAAGGAGCTCATCCGCCGGATCATCCATTACACGCGCCAGTACGATCTGCGCAACAACATCCTGTTCATCGAGAACTACGACATCAACGTGGCGCGCTACATGGTGCAGGGCGTGGACTGCTGGCTCAACACGCCGCGCCGTCCCATGGAAGCCAGCGGCACCAGCGGCATGAAGGCCGGCGCGAACGGCGGGCTCAACATCAGCATCCCCGACGGTTGGTGGTGCGAGGCGGAGACGTTGGGCGAGAACGGCTGGAGCATCGGCCGGGGCGAGTCGTACGAAAACAACGACGAACAGGATCGCATCGAGAGCGAGACGCTGTACGAGTTGCTCGAGCGCGAGATCGTGCCGACGTTCTACGACCGCGGGCGCGACGGACTGCCGCGCATGTGGGTGCAGCGCATGAAAACGGCCATCCGCACCATTTGCCCGGTCTTCAACACGCACCGCATGGTCCAGGAATATGCACAGCGGTTCTACCTGCCTTTGGCCGCGCGCCGCGAAGGGCTCCTTGCGAACGGCCGCAAACGTTCGCTGGCGCTCGCAGGCTGGAAGGATAAGGTGCGCCAGAATTGGGGCAAGGTGCATTTCACGTCCGTGGAATCCGGCGCGAGAGAAAGCCTGTCCTACGGCACGGAGTTCAAGGTGGCCGCGAACATCTACCTGGACAGCTTGACGCCGGAAGACGTGACGGTCGAAGTGTATTACGGCGACATCGATCCCCTGGGCCGCATTCCGCACGGGCAATCCATCAAGATGACCTTTGCGGGAAAACAGGAAGACGGGATGTCGCGGTTTGAAGGATCCATCCTCTGCGACAAGACAGGACAGCTCGGGTTCTCGGTACGGGCAATACCGTTCCACCCGGATCTCTGCGATCCGCACGAGACGACGTTAATTACCTGGGCCCAGTAGCCCTCCTCCAAGAACTCCAACGGCGCCCGTCCCTCCCAGGACGGGCGCCGTTCCTGTTTGTAGCCATTCCAAGCCGGGTCTGCCGCCTTTTCCCTGCGTAGACAGGTCTCACTCGCGAGGCAAGGCGAAATTGATTTTGGGTTGTCTGCGTATATGCCGGCAATTTACCATGCATGCCGGTAGGTGAGCATGGCGAGGGTTGTGCTATAACCGGCTGGCAGAAGGGATAGCGGCCTATTTGTAAATTGGAAAGACGAAAGAAGGTAAAGACAGGCGTCTATCCCCTGTCCCCCACTTCAGTCAAACTACCGAGAGGAGGAAGTGCATGGACATTCTAGTATTACTTTTCGCCG
>JAVEWL010000845.1:0-2718 GCA_034004565.1 FCB group bacterium
CCCCGGATAATGCGTATGTCCGAAGAAGCACAGGTTCTGATCGCGCTCTTCGATAAACTCGATGTGCGGTACCACTTCCTCCCACGTGAACAGATAATTATCGCGGTCCGTCGGCGAACCGTGGACCGCCAGAAACTCCTGGAATTCAATGACGTCGGGCAAGTCTTTCAGCCACTGAATGTTGTCCGCGCGCAACGTGTCGCGCGTCCACAACGCCGCTTTCAGCGCCACGGGATTGAATCCGTAAGGGTCCACCAGGCCGCATGCCACGGCGTCGTGATTGCCGCAAACGGTCGGAACGTCCAATTCCCGCATAAGGTCAATGCATTCATTGGGATTCGCATTGTACCCGACCACGTCCCCCAGGCACACGATGTGGTCCGCCTTCAACTCCTCGATCTTATCCAGGACCCTGTTCAGGGCCTCGAGGTTCGCATGCAGATCCGAAACGATCGCGTAAACCAAGCTAGTGCTCCGTTCAGACTGGTCAATCCTAACGCCGGCCCGCGCCAAAACCGGCACCCACCACAGGCGCATGCGTATTTCTGATGCTACTTCCGCCAGTCCATCCCTCCTCTCCCGGCACCGGACGCAAGACCAAGTCCGATGACAACTTCTACTCGCGGGACCGGAAAGAAAGACGACTTCTCACTTGTCACATTTTGCACTTCCCGCATAACCAGATTCAACCACGGTTATTCCTGCGAACGTTGCGACACCAATGACTTGCGGATCAGGCATCTCGGCTTGGGCCAACCCCAGACTCCGATTCAAAGGTACAGGTCATGCCGCATTGGGTGCCGGCAGTACCATCGCCACTTCCAGCGGGTTCGTGAACAGCCAGTCCACCCACTCCCCATTTACATTCAAGTCGGCTTCGATACGATACTTACCCGGCTTCTGCGGGACAAACTCAAACGTGCGGCCCGTCTCTTCTGCCTCCACCAGGCCGTTGCGAATCAGCGTGAAACGGACCTCATACGGCGCGGACGCCTTGAGTTTTAGACCGGGGCTCTGGGGAATGGACTCGCCCATCACCGCCTTCGTCCCGTCCGCCGCTTCCGCCAGAAACACGAACCCGCGCGCGTCGGCAATCATATCGAACGCCACGAACACACGGCCCTGCTTCAAGGCATCGAGCAGCGCGGGTTCCGTTAACTCCTTGGCCAGCATGTGCGTGTTCGTGAAACGTATAAACCGCTCGTAGGGGTCCAGATCCACACGGAAGATCTGCGTACCGGGCGTCAGAGGACCCGGAAACAGGCGGAACAGGGTTCGCGTCAGGAAGTTGAGCTTCAATTCCTTAAGCTCCGAATCCGGCGCCGTCGTTTGAATGGAAACTGTGTCCCGATCGGTGTAGAACGCGCGCACCCCGTTGTTCTGATGGCAATCGTTGGCGCCGATGCCCGTGATCTTGCGGGAACGGTTCAGTTCGTCCCAGTTCTTGAGGATGTCCGTCTGATGCTCATACACGGTCCGGATTACCTGGTCGGGATAGCTCCGATACGACAGGAGTATATCCGGCAACAGTTGGCCCCATCCGACGTTCTTGAAGTCGGTGTGGATGTTGTAGATCTCCATCCCGTCCAGTTCCGGGAGCTGCCATTCGCGAGGCTCCTCGGTATGCGCAAAAAAGAGCAGACCTCCCGCCTTTTCTATCTGCGCCGCCAGCTCGGCCGGTTCGGTGCGCGAGTCCAGCACGGTGTCGTCCGGCAGCCCCCAGGGCATGAAGCCTTCCTTCATCTCAAAGCCGCGGACGAACAAGATGCCGTCATGGAGACCCTTCCACTGCTTAGAATAGTCCGCCTTGCTGTCCGTGCAGTGGTCGCTCATGAACAGGAAACTCACGTCGGCCTGCTTGGCGGCCTCGAGAACCTCGGGGAAGGGCACCTCGCTGTCGTGCGAAAGCTCCGAGTGGCTGTGGCACACGCCCCGGTATTCCGTCCAGCCGTCGTCAAGCGCCACTTCCTGACGGCTTTCACGAACCTTTTCCCAGCCCTTGGCCTGCCGTGGAAAGTCCACAAAGCGATGGCGAAGCGCACTCCAGAACACAATGACGAAAACCACCGCGAGTATCAGCACGACAGCCACCGCCGCACGGAAAGCCCACTTAAGGGCGAAACGCACTTTTCCCCAGCGCACGTTATCCTCTCTTGCCATGATGCCCCATTTCGTCTTCCCGTTTTGGAACGGGTTTTCGGACTACGAGTAATCTCTCGTCAAATTGTGCTTCATCTTACATTCTTTGTTAACATTATTGAAGACGGTTTTTCCGTTTTGTGACGTCCTGCGGCAAAATACGGTGATCTTTCGAATGTCAGACTCCATCGACTTCCCCAGCGAAACCGAAACGCCCCGCAGCCGCCCCACCGCGGAAATCGTCGTCGCGTTGGTTATGACTGTCCTTTCCTTTGTCTGGTTCCTCAGCCGCTTGAGCCCCGATATTGCCTTCGGCGCATGGCAGGGTCCCCTGCTGTCCCACGCCCCCTTGCACCGCGTCCCGCTGCTTTCTCATTGGCTTGCACAAGCGCTGGCGGCCATTCCGTTTGGCGATCCGGCCTTGCGACTTAATATCCTGACCGCCGCGTTCGGCGCATTGACCTGTGGCGCGCTGGCGGCCACGGGCACGCGTCTCGGACGCGCACTCGCAGGCCCGCCGGAAGCCGCGGCGTGCGGAATCGCCGGCGCAGCAATGCTGGCGTGTACCGCCCCCTTAAC
>JAVEWL010000846.1:0-2715 GCA_034004565.1 FCB group bacterium
GTGCCCTCGCTCCGGGCCAGCCCTGCCCCGCGACAGCCAGCCGCCGAACGTGCTATCGTCGAGACGCGGGAGTCATCACGCGGCGGGGCGTGGTCATTGGGGAGCGAGACATGGAACGCGACACGACAGACCGGACCGCAGGCCGCACGGGGCACGAAGGCTTCGAGGACCCCTGCGACTTCTCCGAAGGTACCGACTCCGCGGGCCGGACGTGGCGACCGTCCAACGTTGACGAACTCGAAGCCGCGTTGAGTCTGGCGGCAATTGATGCCCGGCTTCCAATCGGCCGGCAGTGGTCGGGGTTCTGCCTCGCCGCAGCACGGCGCCTGAATGTGCCCGGTGCCGTGCCCCTGCGGTCTGGACGGCGCAACGGGGATACCGTGCCGGGGGTGTGAGGGGGTGGAAGGATTCAGCGAAGCCGCCGTGTGTCACGTGAAGGCACCCGGCGCCGTGCCTGCGCGGCCTCATCGCGGCAAGAGAGATTGACACGAAAAAGAGTCACCGACTCCCAATGTCGCGAAATGTCTTGCAATTTGACTCTATTTGTGCAATACTTGCAATACGCTGATGGGAGTTAAGCCCGTTGGTGTAAACAGGTTACGGCCTGTAGTAGCTTAGACAGAAACCGCTTTACACGCAGGGGGTCACTGGTTCGAGTCCAGTATCGCCCACCATCTTTCCATACGAAAAATCGCCACTTTCCGGATGATGGAAAGTGGCGTTTTCGTCCTTGACTGCTCATTGACTACGGGCGGCTCAGGTCAGGCGCTCCATAGTCTCGGCCGGCACATCCACCTCGACGGCGCGCAGGCTTTCGATTAGTTGTGCGACCGAGCTGGCGCCGATGAGGGGGACGATGGGCATTTCGTGGTGGCGCATCCAGGCGAGGATAAGCTGGGGTTCGGTGAGGCCGAGTCCCTTGGCAATGTCGCGAAGCCGTGCGGAGCGCGCCTCGCTTTCCGGGCCCACGTATTCGCCGCGAAGGGGCTTGTCCCGTGTCGAGGCCACCGCCCCCTTCAGGAAGGGCGCGAAGCCGATGAGCGGAAAGGCGTGTTCGCGGCAGAAGTCGAGTAGGTCCTCGTTCGCCGCCACCTGGTGTCCAAAGTTCGCGCCAATTCTCGGGCGCAGGTAAGAGTAGCGGTTCTGCACGCAACAGTACGCGGTCCAGCCGTTCGCCTTGCTGGCCCACAGGGCTTCAACGAGCCGCGTCGGACGGTAATTGCTCGCGCCGATGCAGCGCACCTTGCCCGCCTTCACGAGCCGGTCGAAGGCCGCGAGCGTTTCTTCCAGCGGCGTGTTGCGGTCGTCGATATGGGCATAATAAAGATCGATAACGTCCACGCCGAGCCGCTCCAGGCTCCGGTCGCATTCCTGCTCGATCTGCGCCGCGCGCAGGCCGCCCTCCTGCTCCGGATAGGGCAGGCCGGCCTTGCTGGCCACAAACACCGCGTCGCGGTTCCCGCGCTCTTTCATCCAGCGCCCAATGAGGCGCTCGCTTTCACCGCCCTTGCCGCCGGGCGCGTCGCGGTTGTAAATGTTCGCCGTATCGAGGAAGGTGCCGCCCCCTTCGGCAAACGCGTCCAGGATTTGCACGGACACGTCGTCCGGCGTGTTGGTACCCATGTGCATGGTGCCCAGGCACAGTTCGCTCACCGAAAGACCGGCGCCCGCCAATGCGACTTTTTTCATGCCCGCTCCACAGGTTCGGTCGAAAGATTTGGGATTTAACATTCCAGTCCAAGGGTGACACAACACCGCGTCCGTTTCAATGGGAGGCGGACGAGTGTCGTATGCACGCGGAAAAACTACCCCGGAAAGAGGACACAATTCCCTTCAAGTTCTCTCCCCGCAGGCTGCGGACCACTCCCGCCCCGCCCACATACAGAAGGCGCCCTCGGACGTATCCAAGGGCGCCTGAAAAAGATTTCGGAAGGTCGTTACGGGGCAATAAACCCGTGGTACAGGCCCATGTAGTACGGCAGCAGGAAGACCGTGCCCGTACCGAGTTCCTGGCCGTTGCCGCCCTCGTTAAGGCTATACGGATCGTGATTCCAGTGGTTGAAGTAGCGCTCGTCCACCGCCAGCACGAGGCCGTTCATGCGGCGGCCCGTACGCGACGGCTTCGGATCGTCGAACTCCTCGGGCTGGCGCAGGTAGTTCGGCAGCCGTTCGATGTCGGTGCGATGACTGTTGGTCTGGCGCCAGTCGATGCGATCCAGCGGGAAACGCTTCAGGGTGTCGATCGACCGCTCCAGCCACGGGCCCTGCGGCGCCAGTTGAATGTCCGAGAAGGACGTGTTGAACACGCCCTCCTGGATAACGCCCGGGTACATGAAATTGAACAGCGGGTTCAACTCGGGCATCTCCAGCTTCCAATAGCTCCAGAACGAAAACGCCGTGGGCTGCCACAGCTTCGAGTCCTTCGGAATGTATTTCAGCAAGTTGTAGTAGCACATGAACGCCATCTCGTCATCCGAATGGTTCCCCGATCCGGGGCCGTTCTGCCACTTCGGATACATCAGGTTCAGGTGGTAACCGTGCTTATCCACCAACTCGTCCATCGCATCCTTGTACTTCGCGTCACCGGTCATGTGGTGCGCGGTGGCCAGGTGCGAAAGGATGCTCAGCGAGTTCAGCCCGCGTTCCATGAACCAGTCGGGCACGTCGTTGAACTGCTCGGGGTTATACACGGCCCAGCGGGTCGGCTTGCCGTCG
>JAVEWL010000847.1:0-2715 GCA_034004565.1 FCB group bacterium
CTTGGGCGTTTTCGTTGGACATAACTCGCATACCACGTATTTCCCAACAGCGGTTTGGGCAATGCCAAGTCGCCGTGTCTCTGAGTCAGTGACTTTGCCCAGCTGCACCGCGCAGCCCGTCATTAGCGCGATGCACACTGAGCTGATCAGCAATCTTGTACGCATAGGCCTCCCGTCGCCTTTCGGCCTCTTTCGATTTCGCCGTGCCGGCGTTATAGGCGCCGACAGCGTTCCATGTGTATCCGTAATGGGCGACATTGCCGGCGAGTATCCAGGCACCAACATGCACGTTGAGGCACGGCTCCCATAGATGTTCCTCGTCGATGCCGTGTCTCTCCAACAGCGGAAGCCACCAGGTATTGATCTGCATGACGCCGACATCCCGGCTCCCGTCGGTATTGCGGCCTTCCGCAGCCGCGTCCATACCGCTTTCCTGAGCCGCTATGGCACGAAGCAGCGCCGGGGCGACACCGTAACGTTGCGCCGCGTCGACAAAGCATTGGTCGAATGCCGCGCTCACTGCGGGCATGAGGACCATCAATGCTGTTGTCGTCAGAGCTGCCTTCAAGCCGTCGTCTCGAATTAGGTCCGCGCCCCGAGGGGCGCGGGTGGAGGGTGTCGCCGGGGTTCAACGAACCGCGGCGCTGGCAATGTGCGGCAGGGGGGGAGGCGTGAGAAGGCGAAATTAGGTCGAGTTGCGGTCGGGATTAATCAAACGGAAACGCCCAGCGGGTGGCTGGGCGTTTCGCATTGGAGTTGGGGTAAAGGGTAGCGACGTCCGGCAGCTGTGGAATAGCGGACGCGCATGCGCGAATTGGCCCCCTCACAATGGCCTCAAGGCCCTCCCGTTTTGGCCCTGCGCTCATTGCCAACCTGGTCCCGGGGGCGGCAGGTTTGGATGTGCCTGGCGCGGTATTCCGCACAAAGGGGCTCCGCCAGCGTTCCGGTGGCGGGCGACCGGCGTGTAAGAACGAAGGCCGGTAGCCTTCCCGGAGACGCCTGGGACGATTCCAGGCATCTCCGGGAAGGCTACCGGCATCACACGCGCCGGCTGAATGCACCCCCTCCGTGGTGTGCCCCTTACAGGCGCACGTCGTGCGCCCCGTTTTGCTTCTGGCAAAACGTCAGACAGAGAGATAGGAATAGGCGCCGGTTCACGGCCAGCGCGAAGTTGAGCGGCCTCCAGTTCCAGAGGCTTGTTGTTGTGTGGGCCGCGGGACCGGGGCGAAATGCCCTGCCCCTCTTCCCGGTCCGAAGGGGCTATGGCGCCGGCGTGCGCCGGCAGGGTGCCACTGGTGCCGCAGTGGCCACGGGTGAGACCGTATTACTTGACAGAGTCTAACAGACTCCGAAAAAAGAAGGGCCGCCCGAAGGCGGCCCGAGGTTTACGCGGCGAGGCGTCTGGCAAGCTCGACCTCGATGCTGTCCCCATCCTGGTTCAGCACATCGAGACCGGTTTCCGGCATGTCGCCCGAGGTGGACTGGGCGACGGCGATCTTCTTGGCCATGAGGCTGAGGCACGTGGTTTGCGCCGTATCCGCATAGCCGAGAAAGACCACATCGACCGGCAGCTTCTGGCCGATGCGCCATGAGCGCCTGGCCGCCTGCTGCAGGGTGTACACGTTGTACCCCGTTTGCATGAAGGCGATGGTTGGGAAATCCAGGAGATCGAGACCTGTCTTCACCAACTCCGGGTTCGTGACGAGCACATCAATACCCCGTTCCACCTGCTCCATGATCCAATCCTCCCGGCGGGAGGTGTCCACGGAGGCCTTCAGCACACCGACTTTCAAGCCAGCCTGCTCCAGCAGAGCTTTCAACCTGCCTGAGGTATCCCGCATACCGGTGTACACCGTATACGCCAGCACACGGCGGCCGCGGGCCTTCTCCTTCCTGCATAGGTCGATCAGCGCCCGTTCCTTGGGCGTCGGCTCACTTTCGCCGTACACCGACCCGGCGAAGGCGAGAAGCGCCCGCGTCCGCGGGTGTTTCACGACCTCCTCCCGGAAACAGGTGTCGGGCCATGCGAGAAGCGTGTTGAGCACCACCCCCAGCAGGCTGTTGTCCCGTTTGCGTAGCGCGTCCTTCAGCTCCGCCGTGAGGGTCGACGCCAGGTAGTTGTAGCGTTCGGCCTGCTCCGGCCCCATCGCCACGTCCACATAACGCTCCTCGTACGCCGGTAGCACATCGGCGCCAATGTCCTTGAGCTTGAGGAACACCGTAAACGGAAGCACATAGCGGGCGATTCCCTGTGGACCAAAGCCTGGGGCCTTCACCGTGCGTACCGTGACCTGCTTGCCACGGGACGTACGGTGAGAGTCGCCTTCGGTCTCCTTGTAGATGTCCTTCAGGATACCGTGCTGCCGCATGAACTCCATGGCCGCCGAGCCGAGGCTGCCACGACCGTTGGGACGGAAGCCATCCTCTACCATCCGCTGGGGCATGATCCGCCACAGCAGAAAGAAGAGATCGTCCGCATAGCCTCCCATGAGCGTGCCGGTCAACAACAAGACCTTGCGCACATGGTTGGCCAGGACGCCCATGGCCTGTCCCTGGGCCGAGCCCTCGTTCTTGAACTCGTGGCCTTCGTCCACAATAAGCAAGTCGAAGAAGCCGCGTGGCAAATACCGCTTGATGAACTCCGTGGGTTGATATCCGCCTTGCCCGAAGTTGAACTCGAGAGCCGCCAGCCTGCGTTCAATACGTGCCGCCTGG
>JAVEWL010000848.1:0-2714 GCA_034004565.1 FCB group bacterium
ATGTGCGTCTCGGTGATTTTGCCCAGTTCGTCATCGGGACCGACAAAGCAAACCAGGCCGTAGTCCTCGCCGCAGGGGAACCGGAACCGCCCGCGATTCTGGTAGAGGCGTTCGTCCGACCATCCCTTGGCCTGGGCGGCTTCGCGGATGGCGTCCACCTTGCGGACGGATGCCTGGGAAACCCATTCGGTACGTTTCCAGTCGCCGGTTTTGGGGAAGAGGAACGGCTCCGGTTCTCGATTAACCGGCGGCGCGTAGCTGTCGGGATCGAACTCGCGGATGGCGGCCTGCAATGCTTCCTTGCCGTAATGCCCGATGGCCCATTCCTGGAGGCGATTGAAACGCTCCCGGAGTTCGTCCCACTTGTCCTTTGGCAACCGGCCCGAGTCGAACGACCGCTTGGCCGTTTCCATCCTCGATCGGAGCCAGGCGAAATAGGGCGGATCGATTTTGCGGTAGCAGACGTCCTCGATGTGGATGTCCTGCGGGTACTCGTCGGGTTTGTCGGTCTGGCGCAGGTCGAGGCTGGTCGATGCGAAGTAGAGCGTGGCCGTCGGTGTTGTCATGGTCTTGTCCCCCTGGAAGCGTTTATCAATTTTTGTTTCCAAGGGTTACTTACCGGCCGACGGCGAAAACTGTCGGAAATCTCCCGACCCATTCAACCCACGCAGCCCACGCAATACCCGTATCTTTCTATAAATCATAATATGAAATGACCTATTTTCATTTCAGGATTCCTTGGAGGTTCTACCCATTGAGTGGGTTGCGTGGATTGCGTGGGTAAAATCCGCGTGAATCAGTGCATCGTATTCTTCTGGCATGACTTACGCTTCATACTGGCTCAAAAGCGTGTGGCTCGACTTGATTCGACCTAAAATGGCATGGTGCAAAGAAAAAGCCCCTGAAACGGATCAACCGCCAGGGGCATCGAGAGCAAAGCAAGTTGGGTTGGGGCGAAATCAAAAAGGCAAGAGGTCGTCTTCAGGGACATCCGCTGGGGTAGAGTCGGCAAGGCTGCTGTGATGGAACGTATAGCTCTTGAGCCTCATGTGATCGGAATACTGTGGACGCCATACCTCCTTGGTGCCGAGGACAATACGGTAGTCCTCGATCTCAAGTTCCGTGGCGCCGTTCAGCGACCGGGAAAACACCGCTCCGATGCGTCGCTTGCCTGTATCCTCGTTCCAGTGTTTCAGACCAGGCACGGCGATGTCGTTCTCTTCGGCCAGTTCATAGATTTCGGAGGCGGTGAGTTCCTGGCCCAGCCTGCCGAGTTCCTCGACGTGGGCGGCGACAGCGCGAATGAAGCCCTTGCCTGGATCGCTCACACGTTCGCGCGCGTTGTCGTGACCGTCGAGCAGGGGCGCGGCCTCGAAAATGTTCTGGACGATCCAGTCGAGGCAGCGCGCCCATTCCCGGAAGTCGTGGCGTGTTTCCTTGGTGCGGGGCTTGTCCTCGTCCAGCCAGGCGCGCACGACGGCGAACACACAACCGAGGTAGTAGGGCTGCCGGGCGCGCACGTGAGTGAGCAGGTCGCCCTCGGGATACTCCCGGAAGACCGTCTCGCGCGGGCGCTTGCGAATGCGGACGATGGAGGAGCGGTTGGCGAAGTCGCGTGTGGTCTCGAAACCGTTGGACGAGACGAAGATGAAGAACCTGGACGGGTCGATCATCATCTCGCCCTTGTGCGGCACGCGCACGGGAAAGGCCCGCTCGGAGGTCATGAAGGCTTCGAGGTTGGGCGAATCAAGCTTGCCGCGCAGGTTGTCCATCTGGATGAAGGGACGGCCCTCGGCCAGACGCGCCGAGAGCGATTCGTCGAAGGAGCCGACGCCGCCCGACTGGCGCTGCGTGATGAGGCGCGGCGTCTCGTTGTAGATGGCCGCGATGACTTTCTGGCGGTAGGTCTTGCCTGACTGGCTGGCGTTGGCCTCGGCCACGTCACAGGGGACGAGGTTCAGCATGCCGCCCAGCCTGAGAGCGGGTGTGATGATCGACGCCAGCGCCCGGCTGCGGTCGCCAGGACAGACGAAGTCGAAGTCATCGAGCAGACCGGAGAGCGCCGCCGTGGCTTCCTCCAGCGGGACATCGGGCGGTGTCTCGCCCGAGGCGATGAACCAGCCGGTCTTGGGGTCGTAGCCCTTGCCCAGGACGCGCCCCTCGGCGTCGATGAGCGGACAGCCCGAGATGCCACCGATGGCGGGCAGGTCGTGCCGCGCGTCGAGGGTTTCCATCAGCGCACGGGCCGTGTCGCAGGGGCAGACTGTTGGCTTGAGGAGCAGACTGTCATTCGGTCCCGAGCGATAGACCACGACCTCGAAATACCGCTCGATGCGGGAGCGGAAGGCGTCCGGACCGAGGATATGGAGCGTCATCTCGTGGTCGACCTCGGCAACCTCCACCATCCTGCCGCCGCGCTGAAAGAACACATGCTTGGGAGCAACGACCGGAAACAGCATCCGCGCCGTGTCGCTGAGCCGTTCGCCGTGGGCCTCGTTGGGCAGGATCAAGGGCGTGAGGTTGCTCTGCGGCCGCCTGCCAGAGTTGTCGTCCCTGATGATGAACAGGGCCGCGTCGCGGATGAGCGCTTCGAGCGCTTCGCGCGGATTGCTCTCGTGCTTCAGCCGTTTGTCGAGGTCTTCATCGTCCGCCGGCGCGAACCGCACCGCGCAACGAGCATTGGCCAACGCGCGTCCCACACGTTCCAACCATCC
>JAVEWL010000849.1:0-2712 GCA_034004565.1 FCB group bacterium
ACGATCCGCACCCGGCGATCAAGGCGCCGGTGGCGGTTTGAAGGGTGAGCGGGGCGCGGCCGTTCCGCGCAATGCTCCCCTCGCCCTTGAGGGGGAGGGGCCGGGGGAGAGGGTGACACGCCTTGCAGAACACTGACCACACGAGCCACGGAAAACCACGCGTCAGCGTCATCGCGGCGCTCGCGAAGAATCGCGTCATCGGCATCGAAAACCGCCTGCCGTGGCGACTGCCGGAGGATCTTGCCCACTTCAAGGCGCTTACCCTCGGCCACCCCGTCCTCATGGGGCGCAAGACCTTCGAATCGCTGGGGCGCCCGTTGCCCGGACGCAGCAACGTCGTCATCACACGCAACCGCGACTATCGGCCGGAGGGCTGCCTGGTTGCCGAGTCGATTCCCGCCGCGCTCGCGCTGTGCCGCGATGCCGACGAAGTCTTCTTCATCGGTGGCGCCGAACTCTACGCGCAGGCCATTGTGCTGGCCGACCGCCTGTACCTCACCGAAGTCGACAGCGAAGCGCAGGGCGACGCGTGGTTTCCCGACTACGACCGCGGCGCGTTCCGTGAAATGTCGCGGGAATCGCACGTGGGCACGAAGGGCGACGCGCTCCGATTCGATTTCGTGGTGTACGCGCGCGTCAGGTCTCTCCCCTTCTGATGCGCGTGATCTGTTCCAGATAGGTGGCGCCCCAGCCTTGAAGTGTGCGCAGCACCGGCTCGAGCGTTCTGCCAAATTCGGTGAGCGAATATTCGACACGTGGCGGCACTTCCGGGTGAATCTTGCGCGCGACAATGCCGTCGGCCTCGAGTTCGCGAAGTTGGCGGGTCAGCATGCGTTGCGTGACGGCCGGCATCAGCCGCATCAGTTCGTTGAAACGTCGGGTGCTACCCAGAAGATGGAACAGGATCACGCCCTTCCACTTGCCCCCGATGACCTCGACGCATGCCTCCATTGGGCAGCCGAAATCGCAGTCATAACGCGCGTGCCGCATGAACTTCCCCCGGTATACAAAATGTCGCTATCCAACATGGATGTGCATTCTTACATCGTTCGAACTACTTCGATAGGATTGTGCCGGGTCGAACAGTCAAACCGGTCAGGAGGAACATCATGGACATCATGCAGGCAATCGAAACGCGGCGCGCAGTCAAGGCGTTTGATCCCGGGCATCGCATGACGGAAGGGGAGATCGATCGACTGATGTCGCTCGTTCTGCTTTCGCCGACGGCCTTCAACATTCAGCACTGGCGCTTCGTTCTGGTGCGCGATCCGGCTCTCCGCGAGGCAATCCGCGAGGTTTCGTGGATGCAACCGCAGGTGACCGATGCGTCGTTGCTGGTGGTGGTTTGCGCCGACCTCCGCGCGTGGGAGAAACAGCCCGAGCGCTACTGGCGCAATGCGCCGGAGGACGTGCGGGAAGGCATGGTCGCGGCGATCGATGAATACTATCGCGACCGCCCGCAGGTGCAGAGGGACGAAGCGATGCGATCGTGTGGAATGGCCGCACAGACGCTGATGCTGGCGGCGAAAGGCATGGGCTATGACTCGTGTCCGATGGATCTGTCCGATTTCGACGCCGTCGCCCGGCTGATCAATTTGCCGGAAGAGCATGCGGTCGCGCTGTTCGTGGCCGTCGGCAAGGCTGTGCGCGAGCCGTGGCCGCGTGGCGGACAGCTTGACCGCGACGAAGTGGTGTTGATCGACCGCTTTCCGGCCTGATGCGCGATCAGCCGCCCGACGCTTGCGCGCCGCCCTGGCGCTTCGCGGCGTAGAGCGCGTCGTCGGCGGCACGCAGCAGGTCTTCCGGGTGCAGCATGCCGTCCCGTAACTCGGCGACACCGATGCTGATCGCGCCGTTCCAGCATGCGGTCCCGTTTTCGGCATGGAAGGGCGCGCACGAGGCGAGGATTTTTTCCGCGACCTGGGCGGCGCCGTCGCGCGGGCTGCGCGGACAGATGACGAGAAACTCGTCGCCGCCGAGGCGGCACACGATGTCGCTGGTGCGCACCGCGTCCTGCAGGCGGGTCGCCAGTGCGCGCAGTATCGCATCGCCGGTTGCATGGCCGAAGGTGTCGTTCACCGGCTTGAAGCGGTCGGCGTCGAGCATCAGCACGGACAGCGGGGTGCCGTCACGTCGCGCTTCGCGCCACAGTTCGTCGAGCGCGGAGATTGCAAAACGGCGATTCGGCAAACCGGTGAGATCGTCGCGGATGGACAGGACGTGGAGCTGCTGGTTGGCGCGCTCCAGTTCGGCGGTGCGTTGCCGCACGCGTTCGTCGAGCTCGCAGTTGAGGGCGCGCAGCGCGCGGTTGCGTTCGGAGACGAGCTGAAACAACCCCCTGAGTGCGGTGAGCAGCGGTTCGGTCCTGGCCAGCGTGTGGCCGAGGTCGTCGTCGTAGGCCGCCTCCGGTGTCTGTCCGTTTTCGATCGCACGCATTTGCCGCGCCATGCTCTGGTCGACGCCGAGGATGTGATACGCGAGCCAGTTCACCAGAAAATCAACCAGCTCGCGGGCCTGGTCGGCAGTGATACCCTGTTGACTTTCGCCCAGGATGAGGGCCTCGTGACTGAAGGCACGGTGCGCGGCGCGGTGCTGTTCGAGGTGGCGCCGATCGAGACGCGCCTTCTCCATGAGGGCTTCCTCCCCGCGGAAGTGGGTGCCGACGTAGTCGAGCAGCGTGTCGCGTGCGACCGCAAAGGCACCCGCGTCGAT
>JAVEWL010000850.1:0-2711 GCA_034004565.1 FCB group bacterium
CCCCCCCGCCTGCGGGGGGGTAGGGGGGGTGGCTCTTGGCATTTCATTAAGCACCCCCAAACAAGTTTGGAGGTGGCATGTCCGGAGAGAAGTTTGGGCGTGGCATATCCGAAAGTGGATGAGTGGAGCAAGAAGTCATGCATCGATTCACGGTCTGGGCACCCGATGCCCGGTCGGTTGACGTAGTACTAGGCGACACGAGAATTCCCATGTCCCCGGAGCGCGAAGGCCATTGGGCCGTGGAGGTGGAAGAGGCCGGTCCCGGCACGGACTACGCGTTTTCGCTCGACGGCCGCGACCCGCTGCCGGACCCGCGCTCCTTTTACCAACCCCACGGCGTCCACGGACCCTCGCGCGTGGTGGACCACGACGAATTTGCGTGGCAACACGACACCTGGCCGGTGCGCCCGCTGGCTTCGGGCGTGCTCTACGAACTGCACGTTGGAACGTTTACCGTCGAGGGAACCTTCGACGCGGCGATTCCGCGCCTGCAATACCTCAAAGACCTCGGCATCACGCACGTCGAGTTGATGCCGGTGTCGGAATTCTCCGGCGAGCGGGGCTGGGGCTACGACGGCGTGGACCTGTTCGCGCCGCACCACGCTTACGGCGGCCCGGAAGGCTTGAAGCGGCTCGTGGACGCGTGCCACGGGCACGGGCTTGCCGTGATCCTCGATGTGGTCTACAACCATCTCGGGCCCGAAGGCGGCTACCTCGTGTGTTTTGGGCCGTACCTGTCGACGCGCTACCGGGGCCCCTGGGGCGACGGCATGAACCTGGACGAGCCGCATGCGGCCGAGGTGCGCTGTTTCCTGCTCGACAACGCGTACATGTGGTTTCGCGATTACCGCATCGACGGGCTGCGGCTCGATGCCATCCATTACCTGATAGACGCGTCCGCGAAGCATTTCCTGGAGGAATTCACCGAGGAGGTCGACTCGTGGGAAGCGCACCTCGGGCGGCCGCTCATCGTTACCGGCGAAAGCACGGAGAACGATCCCCGCGTGATCCGCCCGCGCGAGGCCGGCGGCCATGGCTTCGATGCGATGTGGTCCGAGGACTTCGAGCACGTATTTCACACGGCGCTCACGAACGACATGGGGGGCTATTACGAGGGCTATCACGGGCTGTGCGACATGAGAAGGGTGCTGCGCGGCTTCGTGTACGAGGGCCGTTACCTGCCGTACGTCCACAAGCACTATGGCAAGCCGCTTTACGAGCTCTCCGGGCACCGGCTCATTGCCTACGTGCAAAGCCACGACCACGTCGGCAACCGCGCCGAGGGCGAGCGGCTCGAGCACCTCGTCGGGGCCGCGCGCGCGCGGCTGGCGGCGGCGCTGCTGTTTGCCGCGCCCTACACGCCGATGTTGTTCATGGGCGAGGAGTGGGCCGCGTCGACGCCGTTTACCTATTTTGCGGACCACAGCGATCCCGAGTTGCGCAAGTCCGTTTCGGAAGGCCGCTGCAAAGAATTTGCGGCGCTTATCTCCGATCCCGACTGCGTACCCGATCCGCACGCCGTGGAAACCTTCAACCGCTCGAAGCTGAATTGGGGCGAACTGGACGAGCCCGAGCACAAGCGCATGCTGGACTGGCACCGCGCGCTCATTCGCCTGCGCCGGCGCTTTCCGAGCCTGACGGACGGCAAACGGGAGCACGTCGAGGTCGAGGTCGACGTGGATGCGGAGCACCTCGTCATGCGGCGCGGCGCGGTAGTCCTGGCCTGCAATTTTTCGGAAGAGCCTCGCGACATTCCGCTCCAAGGCTTCGGCGCGCTCGAGGTGCTGCTGGCCTCCGAACCCGAGGCGGCGCTCGATGGCGCGGTAGTCCGCCTGCCGCCGCTGAGCGCGCTTTTTGCGCAGGCCGAGCTGCCACCGCAGCGGACCACGCCGCTCGATCTCGAGCGCGAGAGACTGGAGGAACACACCCCATGACGGAACCGGAAAGCCAACGCTTCTCGATCGACGGATTGCTGTACGTCTTTCCCCCGACGTCCGAGAACAAGTGCCTGCGCGGACTGGCGCGAATGGACCTGATCGCCTATGCGGTGCTGGAGCGCAACGGCGGGATCACCATCATTCCAAAGGAGAACGAACCCCTGAAGTCCGCGTAGGAAGCCCTTGACAAATTGCCCTGAATAGTGTATTTTACCTTCAGGTTAATTAACCACCAGGTATACTACATGGCGCGTCCCGATCCCCTAAACGCTACCCTGCTCGCCCTCGCCGATCCCACGCGCCGCGCCATCCTTGCGCGGCTGGCCTCCGGCGAGGCCACGGTCACCGAACTGGCGCGACCCTTCCGCATGACGCTTCCCGGCATATCGAAGCATCTCAAGGTGCTGGAGCGTGCGGGCTTGATCTCGCGCGGACGGGATGCCCAGCGCAGGCCTTGCCGGCTCGAACCGGAACCCCTTAAAGCAGTGGCCGCGTGGGTCGAGCACTACAGCCGGTTCTGGGACGACAGTTTCGATCGATTGGACGAGTATTTGCAGACCCTCCAGACCAAGGAGAGAAAGCATGTCCGCAAAAAATGAGCCCGCCTGCGCGTCTCCCGCGCGCGAAGTAAATATCACGCGCGTCTTCGATGCGCCCCGCGAACTGGTCTTCGACGCCTGGACGAACCCGAAACACATGGCGCAGTGGTGGGGCCCTCACGGCTTCACGAACCCGGTCTGCAAGATGGACGCGCGGCCCTGCGGCTCGCTGTAC
>JAVEWL010000851.1:0-2706 GCA_034004565.1 FCB group bacterium
CATCTGCGGAGGGCGCATTCTCCCGGGCCATCCGCTGCGCGCGCTCCGCCAAGGCCACTTCCGCCGACAAGACCCAAGCCGACGGATCCAGCGGATCGTCGCCTATCTGCTCGAAGCCGTGCTCGCTCCAGCCGCGCTTAATGCGCTCGAGGCGCAGTGCTTCGCTCGCCTCCATGACCACCAGCTTCTGCAGCGTTCCCGATGCATCACGAACCGTGTCGTTCAGCGTCTCGGACTTTGGCGCCGCCCAGGGCTCGTCCCAAGTGACGGCAAGGCTGTATTCGCCGGGATTGCGCGGACGCTCGACAACCCGATCGAGCCGTCCCGAACGGCGCCCCGATTCCGGCCAACCCGGCGGCAGCGGCGTGTCCGGCGGATAGACGATCTCGACGAGCTGCCCTTGCAGGTGCGAAAGGTCCGTTGTGAGCGGCGCCTCGGCCTGCACAAGAACGTATGAGAGTATGATGAGTCCGCACGTCAGCATGGCACCAGTATAGGCGCCGGCCGAGGGCTTGACAAGCGCCGGTGCACTGGCGGATGCTTGCGCCAACGCACGACGCGGGGAGCCGGAATTTGTTCGATTGGGTGATAGTGGCGATGGCATTGGTGGCGGTGGCCGGCGCCGTTACGTCTGTTGTCCTCCGCAAGCTGCGGAATCGCCCGAAGAAGATGCGGGCCGTCGAATCCATCCAAATGACCTGCCCCTCGTGCCGCCGCGAACTGGTCTTCTCTTCGCGCGACCTCCAGGTGCTCTCTCCGGTGGAGATGGGGCTGGTGGTACGGACGAAGCCCTCCGTGGTGCGGCGGCCGCTGGCCGACTACACCTGTCCCTATTGCGAAGCGGCCCATTGCTTCACCATCGACGGCAAGCCCGAGTGGATCGGAGTTGACCTCTACCAGCCGCGCGACTCCTCGAACGACTGCTTCGAATGCCGCCAACCGCTCAAGCGCCTGCCCCAGGGGTCGGGCGGACTGACTGAAAGAGTGGACGACGTCGACTCGCTCGAGCCCGAAATGGGCCTGAAATGCCCGCGCTGCCACTCGATTTGCTGCGTGCGCTGCTGCCGGCGCGTGTCGCGAGGCCACACGACCGACGGCTCCCTGCTGTGCCCGAGATGCCACCGCGGCCCCGTAAACCTGTTGTATTTCCCCTGAGCCGGGAACCTTGGCGCGAGCGCGGGGATTGACCTATGAACGTGATTAACGCGAGGACCGGACAAGAATGCTGACGCTTCCCGACATGGCACGGCGCATTGCTCGTGCGAGCAAAACGATTGCGCTCCTGGCTGTTTGCCTGACGGTGGCCTGCGCCACGGCCGGCGGCGACGACGAAACCACCACGGATCTGAAACCCGCCCAGAACTTCAAGAAGGAAGCGCCCCAGCAAGAAGTCCAGAAGGAGAAGCCCCGGAAGGAATCGAAAAAGGCACCCAAAAAGGACGCGCGGAAGAGCGCGGCGCCTCCCGAGACGCTGGGCGCGGCCGTGCGCATGCTCGGGGAGGAAGGTACGAACCTCGTGCTCATGAAGGGGCTTGAAGAGCAAAAGATCGACCGGAAACTTGTCGAAAAGCTCGATAGGGACGAAGTCGCGAAAAATCTGGCCGAAGCGGTCAACGCCGAAGTTCAGTCGAGCGAGTCCTACGCGTTCCTGTACCCCGGCCAGCCGCCCTACGATGCGCTGGCCGGCATCAGCCTTGCCGGGCGCCTCGATCCGGCATACCGCGACGTGAGATGCACCCTGGCCATCGGCACGGGAACCAAGCTGTTCTCCGCGCTGGCCCTGCTCAGCCAGGGACTCGACAAGGCCTTCGTCGCCGACAACGCCTTGGCGGAAACCCCGTGCGGCGAGTTCGCAATCAAGGACGCGCCCGTCGAGAGCGTCATCGAGGCGCTTCTGAAATCGTCGCGCATCCTGGGCTTCGGCCTCGACAGCACGGATGAGTTCGTCTTCATTTCCGGCGCGGCCACGCCACCGCCGCGCAACGCCCTGCTTAATAGCGACAAGCTCAACGACGCGCAACGCGCCCTCCTCGAAAAACGCGTCACCGTGCATCTCCCCATCGACCCCAGGAAGCCCTCGCGTATTGCCATGGAAGTCGGCGCGGAAGGTCTCGATACGGCCGCCGAAGCGTTGTCAAGGCAGTTGGGGGTGCAGGTGGCGGTCGATCCCAGTATCAAGAACCTGCCTGTCAACCCCGTCGTAATGCCCAATGTACGCGTCGGCACGGCCCTTGACCTCATCATCCGCCAATGGCCCGTGCGGGGCTTCGGCTACGAGGTAAAGTCGGATAGCATCCTGATCCGCCGCCGTACGCCAAACGATGGCGCGCAGTAGTGCTTTATGTAGCCCCGAATTCCTATTCGGGATCTTTGTCCTAGGTTTGAAGAAAAGCGCTACGCAAAAGGCAAAGACCCCGAATAGGAATTCGGGGTTACATTACGCGTAGCGCACGATGACCAGCTTGCCGGCGGATTGCAGCTTTTCGGCGAGAAGCGGAACGATGGTCGTGCGAGGCAAGATGCCCTGCTGCCGGAAGGCGATATCCTCCCCGGCGAGATTCGGGGCACGGCCAACAAGAAACTCCACGCGGTCGGCGTCTTTCAGTAAACGCGCGAGGTTGCTCACCCCCGACTTCGGTTCGTAGCGGCTGTCGTCTTCTTCGAGGATGTTGAAAACCTGGTTCAGCGTAACCGCGCCTTCAGTCA
>JAVEWL010000852.1:0-2699 GCA_034004565.1 FCB group bacterium
CGAAAGCCCCGTCACGACGGTGATGGCCTGGCGCGGGATGGCGACGTTGATGTGCTTGAGATTGTGTTCCGAGGCGCCGGTGACGACGATCTGCCGGATGCGTTCGGAGGGGGTCATGGGGGCGGTTCCTTGTTCGGGGAGCGGTCAGGACGCGCCAGCGATTGTCATTGCGCGCAATCCTGTACGGTGCGACGATTTTTATCACCCATATTTTAATGATGCGGCCGGAATCGGGCAATGAGAATGATTTCGTGCCTCCGACGCATGGTTGCCGAAGGGAGACAAAGGAGGTATCCGCGATGGTTTACGTGTTATTGGCGCTTGGCTTCCTGTTCGTCCTCTGGGGATCGGTTTGGCTCGTCCGGCAGGTGGTCGCCTCCCTGTTTTGGCCCCGGGCCGAAGGTACGGTTGTCGGCCTGGTCGATGGGATCGAGACAGGTGATCTGCATCCGCGTGTTTCATTTTATACCCCTGCGGGGAAGAAGATGGAATTTGTTTCGCCCGATGTCATCTCTTATGCGCCGGGCTGGAAAATCGGTCGGCGGGTGCGGGTGATATATCTCAGCGATCGACCCGAACAGGCCAGAATCCTGGACTGGTCGGCATTTGTCACGCCTCTGTTCGTTTTGGTTTTCGGCATATTGCTCATCTGGGGCGGCCTTTACGAACAGCAACATCCGGTCGCCGGCCAATCAAATGTCGCCACGCGCCTGGCCCTGCGTCCCTTCCTTCCGTCATGGCCTCCGTCATGCCGCCTCGCTTCGCCTTCACGCCGCTCATCGCCCGAAAATATCTTTTGCCCGCGTCGGGCGGCTGATGTATTGTCACTCATTTTCCACCCCGTGGGGGCGAAGTTCCTCTCCTTTCGATTGAGGTAAATTAACACCATGTTCTCCATGCCGCGAATGTGCCGTTGCCGGTCTCCCTGGCGGTGGTGGCCGGCCGTTTTGATCCTGTTGGCCGCCACCCCGCCGCGCGCCGCCCTGGTCACCTCGGGTGAACGCTCCGCCGCCAACTCCGACGGCCTCTCGCTCACGATCGCCTACACGGCCACCCACGGACTGGTTCTCGACGAAAACACCGAACAAAATCCCACCGACCTCATTCACCTGCCCAGCGGCACCGATGTCGATATCGAGTGTTCCTGGAGCGATGTGCCCCCCTGGTGGCCCGATGGCAGTTACCTCGAAAAAGCCTATCTGACCCTGGCCCGCTGGGAAGGCGACGAAGTCCAGGAAATCGGCGGCGGCCAGATGCAGGCCTCGGCTTCATTCGTCATGGGCTCTTCGGCCGGTCGTAACGATAGTTCGCCCAGCGCCGTCTCCTTGCGCGTCGTCTGGAAAAAACTGGTGCTGGCGGGCGGCGATGGCTTCCCCGACATTTTTGAAACGGTCGAATTGCTGCGCACCATCAGCCTCAACCGCCCACGTCGGACGGTGCAGGCCAAACTGCCCGGCCAGGCCGACGACGAGGCCGTCACCTACAACGATTTCGATTTCTTCCTGACCCCCTGGAACACACCCTTTCTCGACGAGTTGACCACCGCCGAAGATGTGTTCAATGTCGAATATGGCGTCACGGTTTATTGCCCCTCGCCTGAAGGACCGAGTCAGGCCACCGGCCGCGCCGGCGTGCTCGCCCGCGTGATCTACCTGGATTCGCATTACATGAGCGAATGGGCCACAACCAGCGAAGATGGCCAGACGACCGTGACGGTCGGTTCGGGCGGTCTCAAGCTCGCCGCCCAGGGCACCTATTTCGCCCCGGCGATGTATATCGCGTGTCAACCCCTGACGGCCGACGGCTCGGTCTCCTGCCCGGCCTATTTTGAACGCACCCTGGAATTGCCCGCGCTCCAGCAATTCGTCGGCACGCTAAACGTGCGCGTGACCGATATCGATGGCAATCCCCTGCGCGCCGCCGTCGATGTCTGGGGCGGTCCCTATCCCATGAACGAAGTCCCTGCCGTGGGCAACAAGACTGATGCGGCCGGCGAAGCGGCCATCAAGATCCGCCCCTGGCAGCCCTCTACCGTCACCCAGGACCAGGCCATCCACCTGGCGCCCTACGTGAACCTGGCGGGCAACATCACCAACATCCTGGATTATGCCCAGATGGAGCTTGTCGAGGGACGGACGGCTTACCTCTCGCCCGAATTCGGCCTGCGCGGCGACGCCTACTCCTATGGCGGTAAGGGCAACTCCAGCCGTCTGGCGCGGCTGCAATACCTCGATGAGAACGACAATGTCCTCAACGAGGCCAGCATTCAACCGCGCATCCTGACCGATGCGGTCCTCGCCAATGGCGCCAACCGTCATTACTGGGAAGTCGAGCCCTCACGCGATCAGAAACTCTATAAACTGCGCGTCGTTTATGACGATCCCGAAGGTCTCTCGAACGATCCCATCGTCGCCAGCAACGTCGAGGAATGCCGCGTCCAGGCCCGCTGGCAGCCGCGCTCGGCGGGCGGCGTCTCGCTCCAGTTCCGCATCTGCGCCGTCGGCGCCTGGGCGGGGCAGGATAACGATTTCTACACCCGGCTCGATCCCGGCATCCAGGCCTTGCAGATGGCGACGGTCAATGAACTGATGCCCGTGCCGGCCGCCTTCAGCCGCGGTCCGGCGTTCACACCCGATTTCAGTTTCTACCAGGTCGATATCTGGGGCATCGAGGCCGTGGTCGCCGGACTCGACGCCGCT
>JAVEWL010000853.1:0-2691 GCA_034004565.1 FCB group bacterium
CTTTTCTTGCTTTTCTTCGTGGTTCTTCGTGCCTTCGAGTCTTTGTGGTGAAGGCAGTTTGTATTTCCCCCACCCGCTTCGCCATCCTGTACCCCATGAAGATCCTCATCATCGACGACGACCGCGCCCTGGGCCGCTCGCTCCAGCTCCACCTCGAGCGCGAAGGCCACACCATCGCCACCGCCGCGACCGGCAACGAAGGTCTCGCCGCCTTTGCCGCCAACCCCTTCGACCTCGCCTTCGTCGATCTCAAACTCCCGGACCTCTCCGGCCTCGAGATCCTCGCCCGCATCCGCGCCGCGCGCCCCGAAACCCTCGCCGTCATGATCACCGGCACCCAGGACACCAAGGCCACCATCGAAGCCGTACGCCTTGGCGCCTTCGACTACATCCGCAAGCCTCTCGACCTCGACGCCGTCCTCGTCACCGTCGAGAAGGCCGCGCAATCCCTCAAGCGCCCCGCAAGCGCAAGAGTAGCCCTCGACTCCGAAACCGCCGGCCGTCCCCACGAAATCGTCGGCGGCGACCCCAAAATTATCGACATGCTCAAGCAGGTCGGCCTCCTCAGCCAGAGCCGCATCCCCGTCCTCATCGAAGGCGAAACCGGCACCGGTAAGGAACTCGTCGCCCGCGCCCTACACGAGGCCACCTGCCCCGGCAAACCCTTCGTCGCGCTCAACTGCAGCGCCGTCGTCGCGACCCTCCTCGAAAGCGAACTGTTCGGCCACGCCCGCGGCGCCTTCACCGGCGCCGACACCGAGAAAGTCGGACGCCTCGAACTCGCCGCCGACGGCACCATTTTCTTCGACGAGATCGGCGACATGGCCTTCGACCTCCAGGCGAAGCTCCTGCGCACGCTCCAGGAGCGCGAGTTCGAGCGCGTCGGCAGCGTAAAACCCATCCCGCTCCGCGCCCGCGTCATGGCCGCCACCCACCGCGACCTCGAAGCCATGGTCAAAGAAGGCAAATTCCGCGAAGACCTCTTCTACCGCCTCGCGGTATCAACCGTCCGCGTGCCGCCCCTGCGCGAACGCCGCGGCGACATCCCCCAACTCGTCAACCACATCCTCGCGCGCCTCGGCCCCGAGCTCCACAAGGATATCCAGGGCCTCGAAGAAGCCGCCCTGCGCCGGCTCCAAGCCTACGACTGGCCCGGCAACGTCCGCGAACTCGAAAACGTCCTCACCCGCGCCGCCGTCCTCGAACGCGGCCCCGCCCTGCGCGAAGACACCGTCGCCACCGCCATGGGCCGCGGCCTCAACCGCGCCGCCCGTCCCGACGAAATCAAAACCCTGCGCGACGCCGAAAAGGACCACGTCGAAACCGCCCTCTACGCCACCGGCTGGAACATCACCCAGACCGCCACCCTCCTCGACATCTCCCCAACCACCCTCCGCAAAAAAATCGCCGACTATAGCCTCACCCCGCCCCCCGGCACACGCTGAGTCGGACAATGGGTCTTATGAGTCTTATAGGGCTTATGAGACCTATGGAAATCCTATTCGGCCCATAAGACCTATTAGACTCATAAGACCCATTCCCCTTCCCTCGCCCCACCCCAATCCTGTACCCTGTCCCCCAACACTACAGGACGCCAACAGCCAATGTTCGACGACTGGGCACTCACGCTGAAGAACCTGTTGCTCCCGACCTTCTGCAAGCGCTGCGACGCACGCCTGCTGACGGAGGAGAACGGCTTCTTCTGCCCACGCTGCTGGGAATCCAGCCCGCGCATCACCCGCCCCTTCTGCTCCTGCTGCGGACGCCCCCACAAGGGCGTCGTCGGCTTCGGCACCCTCAGCAACTTTCCCTGCGCCGATTGCCGCGAGCTCCCTCCGGGCAAGCGCCCCTACCGCCGCATCTACGGCGCCGCCTACTACGCCGACGCCATCGAAGACGCCATCAAACTGTTCAAGTTCCGCGACAAGCCCCGCCTGGCGGGACCCTTGGCCGAAATCCTGACCGGCTTTGCCCTCGAGGAAATGGACTGCAAGCGCTACGACTTCCTCGTGCCCGTGCCGCTGCACCGGGTCCGCGAGCGGGAACGCCGCTACAACCAGTCACGGCTGCTGGCCCAGGAGATTGTGACTATTTTTCCAAACGCGCGCCTGGACGAGTCGCTGCACCGCGTGCGCCCCACCCGGACACAAAGCCGGCTCGCCCGGCCCGAAGAGCGCCTCCGCAACGTTTCGGGAGCGTTCGAGGTCGTAAACGGTCCGCACCTGAAGAATGCGCGGGTGCTCCTCGTGGACGATGTCGTCACGACCGCCGGAACGGTGGTAGAATGCACTAGCGCGCTAATTCGCGCCGGCGTTGCCGAAGTGGATATTCTGGCGGTGGCCCTGGCTGTGGCGCCGCCGGACCCATCGACGGGAACGGCACAGTACCCCCGGAAGAAAGGGCGTGTGAAGCGGCTCCGGAAACTGCAACACCAGTAGGGGAAGGGATTCGGATTATGCCGGAAATCAAAGAGTGCTTCGGTCGTTGCGCCAACATGACCATCCGGTTTCGGGATCACTCGAAACAGCATTACCTGCGCATCGACGAAGAAAAACTGAAGGAATGCGACCGCTGCCCGCTGTTCAACAAATGCATGTTCCTGCGCTACAACGAGTTAATAAAGGAAATGCTGCAGTTCATCGACGAAGCCGGCGGCAGCTCCCGCTCCCGCCTGGGGTAGGATCGCCTCCA
>JAVEWL010000086.1:0-12221 GCA_034004565.1 FCB group bacterium
CGACAGCGTCAAGGCCAATTCCGGCAGATTCTCGTGACCGGCGAAGCAGATCCCCGCAAGCACGACCGCAACGGCTCCCGCCGCCAGCGGGGCCGCCGCGTTCCGGCTGTACAACGTCAGCATTACCAAGGCCATGCAGGGCACGCCACACGCCAGGCCGACCGAGTCTCCCCACAGCGCGATGCCCAGTCCCACGCCACCAACCGCGACAGCCAAGGCGAGTACCCAGGCTGTCTTACGTCTGGTGCTTGCCAGAAAATCCATGCGAGCCGCCCTCTAATGAACCACAAAAGTCCCGCGTATGCAGAGATCCCCGGCAAGTATACCATAAATGGTTGGCAGGCGTCCCAGGGTCTGCCCTACCGCAATCCGGGCAGATTCGACAGTGCCTGAAGGTACGCCGTGTTGTGCGGCAGCCACACTTCGTTCGACTCAAACGACGGAATATCGATCCCCCGCATGTCGAAATACGGCCGATCGTCGCCCGGTGCCCGATACGTGATCCCGTTCACCACGCTGCCCGGCACCGCACCCCGCGCCACGCCCGCAAACGTCAGCCGCTGGTGGTAGCTCGGCGCAAAGGTCTTCCCAACCCCTTCCATCAAGCTGATCCCGTACGGATTCCCGCCCAGCATCCAGTTGAACTGATCGTAGATATACTCCAGATAGCGCTCGTCGGGAATACGCCGGTAGGCCATTGCCATCCGGTTTGCCGCCTCGAACATCCGCGCGCTGTTTCCCACATGCCAGCCGTCGCCCTTCTCCGGCGTTCCGAAAAAGTTCGGCTTTTCCGGCGGGCCAAAGGTCCACACCCCGAAAGGATTCCGCGCATTAGCCAGCAAGGCATCCGCCTCCGCCTTTAACGCCGCGGTGATTATCGTGCCGTGGTCTTCGCCAAACGTGCGGTCGTACAACTCCAGCGCATCCACCTCGCCCCCCGCAATCGACGGCGCCATTTCCTTCGCCAGCTTCGCGAACTTCTCATCGTCCGTCGCCAGATAAAGGTCGATGCTCGCGCTGAACTGCAATGAACCGCGCTGATTCCGATCGAGACCGTACTGCAACGCCCGCGCCGCCGCCTCGATGTACTTCGCTTCCTTCGTAAACTTCGCCGCCTTCGCCACCGCCGCCGCATGCACCCCCGGATCGCTCCCCGGACCCGGCGTAGGACGCTCGTCGCCTGTCAACGGCTTATTATCCGTTTCAATCTCCGGCGGACCCCAAAACCCGTACCCGCTCGTTATCGGCCCAAACGCCGACCCGTCCGGCGCGATCATCTTCACCGCATGATCCGCGCCCCACAAAATCTCATCCAGAAAATCCCCGCGCCCATTGCCGTCCTGATCGTCCGCATCGAACAATTCCTGTTCGCGCTCGTAGCTCCACGCCAACCCCAGCACATACGGCGCATTGTGATACTTGTTGTAATCCCCCGCATCGTGCCACCCGCCCGTCAAATCCCACTGCTGCGTATGTTCCGGATCCGTCGAATCATCCAGGTGGCACGCCTTGTGAAGCCCCGGAATCTCCACCCCGCACCGCTGATAGTAAAAAAACCGGTACGCCGCCCGCGCCGTCTTCTTCCAAAGCAAATCCTCGCCGATCTCGAAGGCCGCCGAATACGTTCTCCACGCGCCAAGCCAGACCTCCATCCTGTAGTGTCCGGGTTCGTTCAAACTGGAAAAGTCGCCTCGCCAATAGTGCGATCCCCAGTCCTTGCCGTACGCGCCCTGGATGCGTCCCTTGTATTCCAAGCTGGCGTTGCTGACCCACTCGCCGTCGGGTTTCTGCACGATACAGCGAATCTGAGCCAAGACAAGGTCCGAACCGGAAGTCACAATTTCGTCCTTATCCGGCACGAAGTTGCTTTCCACGACGAAGTGTTTGGGCATGCCCAAGTCATAGCCTGCCTGGTTCAGCAATACCGTCACCCGGCGCGGTTCCTGAAACGCGCCCTCGATCTGTGCCTCGTCCCAATACACGGTCGCCGCAGGATTCACTTCCAGACGCAGTCGCACCCAACGCGCCCAGAAAGGCGGTATCGCCCCCTCAATGCGGTGCTCGGTCCACCCCTCCGGCGAAGTCTGTCCAGGTGCCAGAGTCGAAGTTTCCCGCTGGCCGTGCAACCCGCTCCATTCCAGCCGCGCGCAGCCTCCGCCTCCCTTCGACCAAGCCGACGCATTGACCGACTTCATTCCCTGCACCACTTCCAGATCGTCCGTCGCCGCGGCAAGCGGTTTTCCAAATCCCGCCGGCGCCGGACCCAGGCGCATTGAGGTTTCACCCGTCCTTTTGTTCGCCGCGTCACGACCCCATGCTGCATTCGCCGCTGCTGCCTGCGGCGGACCCTGCACGAGCCTCCATCCCTTGGGCCGATTCGCGAGCCACACTCCCACCGGCGGTTCCTGCGGATAATCTTCCGATTTCCCCGTCATCGAGGATTGTTCAAACCCGCCTTCCGAAAAAAGCGCACGCGTCTCCGTGACTTCCTGATAGCTCTCTGAAGCGACTGCCGCGTTTCTCCAACGGCCGCCCAGGGTCAGACACCGCAACTTGCGATCGCTTCCGCACACCAGCACATCCAGCGTGCCGTCTCGATCCAGGTCGGCCGTTCGCGCGGGACCCACGATCCGCAAATCGGTCGCGTGCCGCCACTTCAACGCCCCATCAAAGCTCAGGCAATAAAGCCCGTGATCGCCGCTGGCTACCAAGGCCTCCATCCGCCCATCGCAATCCACGTCTGCGAGCGAGACCGCCGCGTGCGTCTGCACATCCGTGGCGTACATCCAATGCAGCTCGCCGCTGGTGGCATCGAAGCAATAGATGTGCCCCACCCGATCCGCCAGCACCACGTCGGGCGCGCCGTCCGCATCGAGATTGCCCAAAGCCACCGAAGAGGCCGAGTAGATGTCGCACGGTGCGACCATCGGCGCAACCCAGCGCCGCTCGCCGGTCTTCGCATCAAAGCAATGCAGCGCCGCGGAGTCCTGGGAGGTCGAATACACCATCCATTCGCCGTTTTTCGATTTGCCCACCGCAACGGACCCAAACGAGAAGTCGTCGCCCGTCGCGGCCTTCCAGCGCAACGCGCCCGTGCTGTCCACGCACAGCGGTCCCCACTTCGTGCATGCAAAGATCGCGTGGTTCGCATCCCCGTCAACGTTCTGTACGACGATGGGAGTGCTCACCGAACAGGCGTACTTCCAGAGAACAATTCCATTCGCATCCAGCGCCGTCAGTCCCGTCTCTTCCGAAGCCACGACCAGCGTCTGGCGAGCCGTCCAAACCACATTGCTCCACTCGACCTTGCCCACGTGCGCCTTCCACAGGCGCTCCCCCGATTCCCCATCGATGCAGTCCTCCGACCCGTCGCCATTCCCCACGGCCAGTCTCGCCTCGGGCCCTGTCCGAAAATTCCACGCCGCCCCCGAAGTCAACCGCTTCTTCCACCCCCCGTCATACTCCCAAAGCTGCTTCCCATCCGCCCCGATGCAGCGCAACTTCCGCGCATCGCTGTCGCTGATCACCACCTCCAGCCCCGGCGCCGGATGCAAATCCGCCACCAACGGCGCCGCATACAACTGTGACTGAGCCTCATAAACCCACTTCACCTCCGGCTCCGCCCCGCCCACCAGCACGCACGCCGCAACCATCAGCCCAGCCAGCATGTCCAGCTCCCCGATGTAACCCCGAATTCCCATTCGGGGTCTTTGCTTCTTCTTTGAAGCGTTTTGCTTGCACTAATCCCCCGAATGGGAATTCGGGGTTACATTAAACCGCCTCCCGCAACGACGCCTCAGACCCTAAACCCTGGACCCTGGACCCTCACTCCACCACCGCATACAACGTATTCGTATGCTCCTCGCCCCGCTTGTCCTCGACCGTCAGCGTCACCGGATAACGTCCCGGTTCCTCGAACGTGTGCGCCGCCACAAAATCCTTCACCTTCTTCCCGTCCCCAAAATCCCACACCGCCTTCTTCAACGAAAGCTCCGGGTTGTACGGCACATACATTCCCGCCTTGAAATCCTCGCCCACCGTCACCGGCAACGTACCCGCCGGCGAATGCACCAGGTGCAGCGCATTAAACGCCCCCGGCTCGCCCGCCTTCACCCTCACCTCCCGCAGCCCCGCCACCACCGCCACCGGCGCCTCCCCCAGCAGCACATCCCCGATGGCCCGAATCGTTTCCGCATACGCCGACGGCCCGCAATATGCCACCAGGATCGCGTCCGCATCCGACAACGCCGGCAGCGACGACGGATAGCCCAGCAGTACCACCACCACACGCGCATTCTTCCGCTTCAGCGCGCGGACCAGTTCAACCTTGGTCCGCGTCTCACCGTTGTCCGTGAACACGCAAATAGCCGTGCGCAGCCCCTCCACGTGCGACGTCAGCCGGTTGATCTCAAAATCCATGATCCGCCCCGAATGCTTCGCCGTCACGATCGGCTGCATCTTGACGTACTTCAACTCCTTCGACAGCGGCTCGTACAACTCCTCCACCCCAACCTCGCCCGTCACCCCCACCGGAACACTGCCCTTCTTCGTCAGCGGCAGCGTCCCGTCACGGTTTAGCACCAGCGTGATAGCCCGCCGCTCAATCTCATACACCGTCTCCGGAATCTTCCTGTCGCGCTCCAGCTTCGACGCCTCCGCCTCGCCCGGCAGTTCCCGCGCTTTAAGCCCCTGCTGCACCTTCAAGTCGACCACCCGCCGCACCGCCGCCTCGATGACCTCCTTGCTCAGGCGCCCGTCCTTCACCGCCTCCACAATATCGTCCACCGTCTTCATCACCCGCGACCCCGCCTCATTCCACACGATCATGTCCGCGCCCGCCCTCAGCGACTCGATGGCCGCCTTCGACGGATCCATCGCCAGCGCCACATCATTCGTGTCCATCGGCCCCGCGACAATCACCCCCTTGAAGCCCAGCTTGTTCCGCAGCAGCTCCCGCATCACCGCCGCCGAAAGGCTCGCCGGAACCTTGCCCCGCTCCAGCGTCGGCACATACGTGTTCCCCACGTGAATCACCGGCGCCCCCGCCTCGATCGCCTTGCGATACGGAAGAAGGTCCTGCTGCTCAAGCAGCGCCCTCGGCGTCACCAGCACCGCCGGCTCCTTCGCGCGACGGTTCGCCCCGCCCCCCGGAAACCCCATCGGCACCGCCACGATGCCATTGTCCAGCAGCGCCTTCACAATCGCGCCACCCGCCTCCGCCGCAAAATCCGGATCGCTCCCCAGACAGTTCAACGTCCCCCTCACATCCGGCAGCGTCGGCGCCAGCTCCAGCGACGGACCCAGGTTCAGATTCAGCCCCATCGACTTCAACTGCCGCGCCATCATCTCGCCCAGGCGCCCCGTCGAATCCGGATCGTTCGCCGCCGCCACGCTCAACAACGAAGGCAACTGAAAGAAAAACTCATTCGGCGCATTACGGCCCTTCGGCAGGTCATACAAATTCGTGCCGATCAGCATCGGCACCGCGCTGCGGATTTCCCGAAGAGACTTTACATACTCCCGCGCGTCCAACGGACGAATCTGCGGCGGCAACAACACCCCGCCAGGGGTATAGCGCTCCAATAGCCGCCTATCCACCGTGCTCGGCGTCGGCGACCCGCTCAACGTTACCAGCATCAACTGCGACACCTGCTGCGGCAAGTCAAGCGACCCACCCGGCGCCGCCGCCTCTTCCGCCGGCGCCTTCGCCTTCTCCTCCGCCGTGTCCGCGCCAACCAGAACAGCCGCCATCAGCACCGTCACGCCCGCCGCAAGCCACCCACGCATTCGCATAACCGCTCCCAAAGCTCAAACGCAAAAAGCCGCCGGAGTACAACTCCACAGTTGAGTGTGGCACCCCCCGCCCATACAAGGCAAGCCCCGCCCCCAAGTCCGCCCCGTCCACCTCGTCCATAGGGTCCATAGGGTCCACGTTCTGCCAAACCTCCCAGGAAAGCCCTATTCTGACCCCCATCACCAGCACAATCCTGTCAACAGTATTCCCCATCACGAGTCCGCGCCTTCCCCAGCATGCACCCCACAGCCGGGAATATGACGCTTCCCTATGCCCCTGTGCCCATCCGCACAGGCGTTCCAAACAGAGATCCCTTCGCGCCGCAAACACCCTCCATCACCCATCTGAAAAATAAAATTGAAATGTTGTTGACACCCGGTAGTTCATATGGTATCTTAGCCAACCCGTGACGCAATGAGCGGTGCGCGTCCGGAACGCCCAACGGCTGGAAACAGCCGGTTCCAGCCAGGCGAGCTTGGCCCGGAAACAAGGGGGTTGACAAGCTCTCGGTTCTTTGATAAGATAACCGACTGCGGAAAGAAAGTCTGCTCAGGCTGGGTCGAGACGACTCGGACCCGGTGCGGGAAGCTCTTTGAAAATTGAATACGGTGCACATACCTGTGCAAGAGAAAGACACATGCCCGATGTGCGGGCGGCGTCTTCCGGGGGTTCCTTCGGGGACTTTTTGGGGATGCTGTCCGAAACGAATCTAAGTTAAGCAAAGTGAATTCCAAGCCCCGTGCCTTCTTTCGGGAAGGTGCGGATGTCAGAGTGACAGCTTGGGGTCAACGATGCCGAGACAAGCATCGCATGGACTCCTTCGGGGGTTCTTGTTGATATTTTATCGGAGAGTTTGATCCTGGCTCAGAACGAACGCTGGCGGCAGGCTTCATACATGCAAGTCGAACGGTAAGGTCCCTTCGGGGGCCCTAGAGTGGCGAACGGGTGAGTAACGGGTGGATAATCTGCCCTTCGGTGGGGGATAACGGCTGGAAACGGCCGCTAATACCGCATTCGATTGTTTGGGCTTTAGGCTCGAACAAGGAAAGGCGCTGCAAGGCGTCGCCGGAGGATGAGTCCGCCTCCCATTAGCTAGTTGGCGGGATAACAGCCCACCAAGGCTTCGATGGGTAGCCGAGCTGAGAGGTTGGCCGGCCACACTGGGACTGAGACACGGCCCAGACACCTACGGGTGGCAGCAGTAGGGAATCTTGGACAATGGGCGCAAGCCTGATCCAGCCATGCCGCGTGGGCGATGAAGGTCTTCGGATCGTAAAGCCCTTTTCTCGGGGAAGAACCGCCTTTGGAGGAAATGCCTTAGGTCTGACGGTACCCGAGGAATAAGCAACGGCTAACTCCGTGCCAGCAGCCGCGGTAATACGGAGGTTGCAAGCGTTGTTCGGAATGACTGGGCGTAAAGGGAGCGCAGGCGGCTTGTTAAGTCTGGAGTGAAAGCCCGGGGCTCAACCCCGGCGGGTCTTCGGATACTGGCAAGCTAGAGTACGGAAGAGGAAAGCGGAATTCCAGGTGTAGCGGTGAAATGCGTAGATATCTGGAGGAACACCGGTGGCGAAAGCGGCTTTCTGGTCCGATACTGACGCTCAGGCTCGAAAGCGTGGGGAGCAAACGGGATTAGATACCCCGGTAGTCCACGCCGTAAACGTTGTGCGCTAGGTGTAGGAGGTATCGACCCCTCCTGTGCCGCAGCTAACGCATTAAGCGCACCGCCTGGGGAGTACGCCCGCAAGGGTGAAACTCAAAGGAATTGACGGGGGCCCGCACAAGCGGTGGAGCATGTGGTTTAATTCGAGGCAACGCGAAGAACCTTACCCAGGCTTGACATCCCGGGACCGCCTGTGAAAGCAGGTTTCCCCTTCGGGGGCCCGGAGACAGGTGTTGCATGGCTGTCGTCAGCTCGTGTCGTGAGATGTTGGGTTAAGTCCCGCAACGAGCGCAACCCCTGTCCCTAGTTACCATCATTTAGTTGGGCACTCTAGGGAGACTGCCGGTGATAAGCCGGAGGAAGGTGGGGATGACGTCAAGTCATCATGGCCCTTACGCCTGGGGCGACACACGTGCTACAATGGCCGGTACAAAGGGTTGCAATACCGCGAGGTGGAGCCAATCCCAAAAAGCCGGTCTCAGTTCGGATTGGAGTCTGCAACTCGACTCCATGAAGTCGGAATCGCTAGTAATCGTGGATCAGCCATGCCACGGTGAATACGTTCCCGGGCCTTGTACACACCGCCCGTCACATGACCCGAGTCGGGTGCACCCGAAGTCGCTGGCTCAACCCGCAAGGGGGAGAGGCGCCGAAGGTGTGCCTGGTGAGGGGGATGAAGTCGTAACAAGGTAGCCGTATCGGAAGGTGCGGCTGGATCACCTCCTTTCTAAGGAGTAAAGCCACGGCCGGTCCTTAAAAACCGTGCCGAGGTCGATACATCGGAACTCCATGGGTCTTCTCACACTGCTTGCAGGCAGTGCACCGTATTCAACGTTCAAGGGGCAAAGGCACGGCAACGAGGGGTCCCTCCACAAGAGGGGTGCCGCGGCGCCGGCCTGGGCACCGGGCGATACCAGCGCCTTAGGGCGTGGGCCCGTAGCTCAGTTGGCTAGAGCGCACGCCTGATAAGCGTGAGGTCGGTAGTTCGATTCTACTCGGGCCCACCACTCTTCCTTACGGGGAAGTAGCTCAGTTGGGAGAGCGCCGGCTTTGCAAGCCGGAGGTCGTCGGTTCGATCCCGATCTTCTCCACAAGGGGAAGAGGGTGAAGCCGGGCCGGGCACGAACAACCGGGCGCCAGACGTTGATAGATTTCCCGCCCATCCGTCGCGGTGGTGTCGGGCAGCTTTTTAGAAGCGTTGCGATCTTTGACAGTTGAATGCGAGGGTAACCGATGCGATACGCTCTTTGGGCGCCGCATTGGGATACTCGATCATCCTAACTAAACCATTTGTCGGCGGTGGCGACCGGGCAAGGGTTCTTCGGAACCGGCGCCGGGAAACCATCCTCGATGAAGATTTTTTGGCCAAGCTAGTAAGAGCGCGTGGTGGATGCCTTGGCACCGAGAGGCGATGAAGGACGCAGCTACCTGCGAAAAGCTACGGGTTGTTGGAAGCAAGCGTATCCGTAGATCTCCGAATGGGGAAACCCCATCGGGCAAACCCCGATGATCCTTAGCTGAATACATAGGCTAAGGAAGCCGACCGAGGGAACTGAAACATCTCAGTACCTCGAGGAAAGGAAAACAAACAGTGACTCCGTCAGTAGCGGCGAGCGAACGCGGACGAGCCCAAACCGAATGTACGTCAAGACTGCAATCGTTGTGCATTCGGGGTTGCGGGACGCCTTTTTCCCCCTTTGCAGGGGGGGAGGAAAGTTACAAAACCATACGTTAGTCGAAGCCCGCTGGATATGCGGCGCCACAGAGGGTGACAGCCCCGTAGGCGAAAACGTACGGTCTTTCTTGAAGGCGCACCCAAGTAGCGCGGGTCACGTGAAACCCCGCGTGAATCCGGGAGGCCCATCTCCCAAGGCTAAGTACTCCTCGGTGACCGATAGTGAACCAGTACCGTGAGGGAAAGGTGAAAAGTACCCCGAGAGGGGAGTGAAAAGTACCTGAAACCGCGCGCTTACAATCAGTGGGAGGACGATGGCTTCGGCCCGTCTGACCGCGTGCCTTTTGCATAATGAGCCGGCGACTTACTCTGTGCAGCCAGGCTAAGGGCTTCTGGTCCCGAGCCGTAGCGAAAGCGAGTCTGAATAGGGCGATTTAGTTGTACGGAGTAGACCCGAAACCGAGTGATCTATCCATGATCAGCGTAAAGTCCCTGTAAAAGGGGATGGAGGCGCGAACCAGTGGCCGTTGAAAAGGCTTTGGATGAATTGTGGATAGGGGTGAAAGGCCAATCAAACTCGGATATAGCTGGTTCTCCTCGAAATAGTTTTAGGACTAGCCTCACGGGTTTTCCGACGGGGGTAGAGCACTGAATGGGCTAGGGGGCTTACCAGCCTACTGAACCCAATCAAACTCCGAATACCGTCGGCGTCAAACCGTGGGAGTCAGACTGCGGGGGATAAGCTCCGTAGTCGAAAGGGAAACAGCCCAGACCGCCAGCTAAGGTCCCTAAACTACGCTCAGTGGGAAAGGATGTGCGATTGCCCAGACAACCAGGATGTTGGCTTAGAAGCAGCCATTCATTTAAAGAGTGCGTAACAGCTCACTGGTCGAGTGGTCGTGCGCCGAAGATGTACCGGGGCTAAGCGTAGTACCGAAGCTGCGGACTGTCCGCAAGGGCAGTGGTAGAGGAGCGTTCCCAGCCGGATTGAAGCACGACCGACAAGGACGTGTGGACCGCTGGGAAGTGATCATGCCGGCATCAGTAACGACAAAACAGGTGAAAATCCTGTTCGCCGAAAATCCAAGGGTTCCCGGGTAAAGGTCATCTCCCCGGGGTTAGTCGGATCCTAAGCCGAGGCCGACAGGCGTAGGCGATGGTAAACAGGCACAAAGATTCCTGTACCGCCGTGGCACCGTTTGAGCGACGGGGCGACGCGGGAGGATACGGCAGCCGTCTTTCGGAATAGACGGTCCAAGCGTGTGGGCGGCCGCCCAGGCAAATCCGGGCGGCATAACGCTAAGGCGCGACGGGACGTGGATCCCTCTGGGTGAAGCGGATTGTCCGATTCCATACCGCCAAGAAAAACCTCTAGCGAGGTGCTAGGCGTCCGTACCGTAAACCGACACAGGTGGATGAGATGAGTATTCTAAGGCGCTCGGGAGAACCCTCCTTAAGGAACTCGACCAACTGGCCCCGTAACTTCGGAAGAAGGGGTGCTCTTGGCGGTGAAGGACTTGCTCCGTAAGCTGCCGAGAGTCGCAGTGAACCGGTTCAGGCGACTGTTTACTAAAAACACAGGTCTCTGCTAAGTCGCAAGACGACGTATAGGGACTGACGCCTGCCCAATGCCGGAAGGTTAACGGGAGAGGTCAGCGGGAGCAATCCTGCGAAGCTTTGAACCGAAGCCCCGGTTAATGGCGGCCGTAACTATAACGGTCCTAAGGTAGCGAAATTCCTTGTCGGGTAAGTTCCGACCTGCACGAATGGCGTAACGATCTGAACATTGTCTCAAGGAGGGACCCGGTGAAGTTGTATTACCGGTGAAGATGCCGGTTACCCGCGACAGGACGGAAAGACCCCGTGGACCTTTACTGCAGGTTGATATTGGCTTTTGTCTTGGCATGTATAGGATAGGTGGGAGGCTTTGAACCCGGAGCGCCAGCTTCGGGGGAGCCACCCTTGGAATACCACCCTTGGCAAGTTAGAAGCCTAACCCCGAACCCATGAAGCTGGGCGGGGAACAGTGTCTGCCGGGCAGTTTGACTGGGGCGGTCGCCTCACAAAGCGTAACTGAGGCGCCCCAAGGTTCCCTCCGCACGTTTGGAAATCGTGCATAGAGCGCAAAGGTATAAGGGAGCTTGACTGCGAGACCTACAAGTCGAGCAGGTACGAAAGTAGGGCTTAGTGATCCAGCGGTACCGTATGGAAGGGCCGTTGCTCATCGGATAAAAGGTACCCCGGGGATAACAGGCTAATAACCTCCAAGAGTTCACATCGACGAGGTTGTTTGGCACCTCGATGTCGGCTCGTCACATCCTGGGGCTGTAGCAGGTCCCAAGGGTTCGTCTGTTCGCCGATTAAAGTGGCACGCGAGCTGGGTTTAGAACGTCGTGAGACAGTTCGGTCCCTATCCGTCGCGGGCGCAGGAGATTTGCGGGAAGCTGCCTCTAGTACGAGAGGACCGAGGTGGACGGACCTCTGGTGATTCGGTTGTCACGCCAGTGGCATCGCCGAGTAGCCACGTCCGGAAGGGATAAGCGCTGAAGGCATCTAAGCACGAAGCCCCTCCCTAGATAAGATCTCCCACAGCGTAAGCTGTCTAAAGGGCCCTGGTAGACCACCAGGCGATAGGCCGGAAGTATACGCGCAGCGATGCGTTAAGCTAACCGGTACTAACTGCCCGTGCGGCTTGGCCTTAAACCAAAAAGCAATCATGAGCGGAAGTTCGAGTACTTCCCAATTACAAAACGGCATCCAAGTAGCCCCTGTCGCATCGATTACCCTCGCATCCAATTGTCAAAACCGTAGCGCCAGCTTTTTGCCGGTGGTCAAAGCGGTGGGGACCCACCCGTTCCCATTCCGAACACGGCCGTTAAGCCCACCCGCGCCCATGGTACTGCGGGGGCAACCCCGTGGGAGAGTCGGTCGCCGCCGGCATTATCTTACAAAGGCCCCGAGAGGAGAAATCCCCTCGGGGCCTTTGCCGTTTTCCAAAGGCTCGCGACTGCCCCCTTGATCCGGCCGAGCGCCGGAAGCGGCCGTCCCCCTCGTGCTCGTGCTCGTAATCGTGCTCGTAATCGATCTTC
>JAVEWL010000854.1:0-2691 GCA_034004565.1 FCB group bacterium
TTGCCCGGCGGCCATGAGGAGTTAATGCGGGGCCGGCTTTCGCCGCGGCGATGAAGAGTTAATGTGGGACCGGCTTTCCAGCCGGTCCTTGCGGCGCGCGCCACCTGGACGAGGTTTGAGCCCCTTCCCGGCGTCGCTGCGCAACAGGGTAGGGTTTTCTCAACCAGCCCACTTCCGGTAGCCGCAGCGCGGCAACCCCTGGGGCTTTGTGACGCAACGCCGTTGGCGTTGACCGGCCGCGCGGGCAAGCCGGGCTGCGCGCGCATTTCGGAGAGCCTCGATCGGGGCCCTGGCTGGCGTGCCGTCGCCGGATTGTGGGTTTTCCCTACGGGTCGCGCCCCTCGCTGCCTCCCCTGCGGCGCGGTAGGGCCCCGGGCATCCTCGCTCATCCCTCGCCACCCCTCCCCTGCCCCCGCGCCGGCGACGCGCTGATCGCTCCCGGTCAGGACGGCCTTCGACGGCCAAAGCCTCTGCGTACGGCCGGTTTCACTACCGCAAGCCCGCGGGAATTCCCTTAAATAGATTTCCCAACGGGCGCGCCCCATTGTCGCCAATGCACCCCCCGTACCCTTCCTCATGGGAAATCCCCCCTTGAAACGCGCCGGGGTGCTCACAATCATAAAGAGTGCCTCTCGCGCCCCATCCCAGGAGGGACCCATGACCGAGGAGGAACGGGAGCAGCTCGTGCTGCAGTTTGATGAGGTCATGCTCGCCTTGTACGGGCGAACCCTCATCGAGGTCGGCTGGCGCGATTTCGGGCAGCTTCGCGCCATCCGCGCCCTCGGCGGATTCGTGACCGCCCGCGTCATGCTCGACTGGCCCACGCCGTCGGAAGGTTTCGCCATGCTCTGTGCGGCCGGTCGGCTCGACCTGAGCACGGAATACCTCGCCCTGCGCTCCCCCTGGCGCCAGCTCTTTACCGCGGAGAACCTCGAAGTCGCCCGCGCCCGCCTGCGGGCCCACCACGTCGCCCTGCCCACCGACGACACCGAAGCCGCCGCTTGAATTTTCCCAATCGCGGCCGCTCCCGACCCGCGCCCCGAGCCGTTCCACGCCAACGGCCCGCACGGCGCCAACGGCGTCGCGGCGGAGTGCCGTTCAACGCCAACGGCGCAGTGGCGAGAAGTGGCGAAGCGCCAACGGCATCGCGGCGCGTAGCCAGGCAACGCCTACGGTATCGGGACGCGAAGCCCGCTGCGCCAACGACGTTGCGGCGCAGGGCCGTTCAACGCCAACGGCGTTGCGTCCCAAAGCCCAGGGCTTCCGCGCAGCGGCTACCCTGGGTATGCCGGTTGCGAAAACCCTACCCCGAAGGGGTTGCGCCGGCTTGCCGTGAGGCTCCGCTTGCAATGACCGGCTCATCCGTCGAATCCCCCGGACCGCCTGGAAAGGCGGTCCCCATGACCGGCTGGAAAGCCGGTCCCACAGACGGGAGAACAAGGGCGTGTAAGAAAAGGAGATATGGCGATGAATGGAGATGATGGAGATGAATTCTTCTAAAATGGAAAAGCCATCCCCCCCATCCCCTTTCCCTTACACGATTTTTCCTCCCGATCTTTGATCTTTGAGTTTCGATCTTCGACCCCGGCCCAGCCGCGCCGCCCCGACGAGCATGATCAGCGCCGCCCCCGGCTCGGGCACCGCCTGAGCCCGCACCATCCAGTTCCCGTTGAACGGCGTCAGGGCCATGTTGTAGATCACCGGGGCGCTGCCCAGGTCGTCCAGGTCGATCTCGCCGTCGAAGAAGAGCCACGACCGCCCGCGCGGATTCTGCGGGTCCATCCGCGCCGGAATCTCGTGCTGGAACAGGTCCATCAGCGCCGCGACGAAGAACCCGCCGGCCACGTCCGCATCGGGAATAGCAAAGGTGAAAAACGTGTTCGGCTCCGCCGCCGCGGTCGTGCCCACCGCCTGGCTTACGAGCACCGCGTCGCGCGGATCGAGATCGTCCGTCGGGTCGTCGAAGAGCAGCAGCGACACCGGCCGGCCGACCGGCACCCCGCTCGCAAACGAAACGGATATCGACGTGATGGTCGAAAACCCATTTTCGACGTCGAAGTAGTTTCCCCACATCATCTGGGCGTCGAACTGGCTCGGCCCGATGGTCCAGTTGCCCGTCCCATCGTCGAGGGCATACTCGAACGTCCCGCCCCAAGCCGCCACACTGCAAACCAATACGCACAGCAGGGAAATCCGCACCACTTACCTCCATCCGCAGGCCTTGCGCCGTCGTCGCTCTGCCCGTCGCGACGGCCGGGTGTTCCGAACCCGATCGAAAAGCCCGACGCGACTCGCGCGAAAACATTAGCAACTTTTTGCGCCGTGAAAAGAAGGAAGCCTCCGGCCCGGCGCGCTCGCCCGCAGCCGGTCAAATGGGGGGTGACTTTGTCCTACCCGTCGGGCACCAATCGGCAAATTGAACTTATCCGACTCGCCTCACTCCGACTCGGATTGGGCGCCTCCACTATACCGTCGAGAAGTCTTCATCTATTTACCTGCTCCAAGCAAAGCCATGGCCGAATCATATGCTTTATGCGCCTCGATCCAACTTTTCTGTATGTTGTCATCCAACGGAGCTGATCTCTTCGGGCTCTCGATTTTCAGCTTCCAGCTGTCCAGCGCGATTTCCAAGAAAGCAATGGCTAGCCGAAACTGTGCCCAACTCTCATAATCGACGCCGTCAGGCAAGGC
>JAVEWL010000855.1:0-2690 GCA_034004565.1 FCB group bacterium
CCCCATGGATTGGCCGTCTTCCGTGCGCGCGGCCACGACACGCCTACGAAGGTCGTTGGAAGTAGGTCTCATTCGATGAGTATAGCGTTGTAGGCATAATAAAGTAAAATGCTCTAGATTATAGGTCGCGCGGGGTGAGTTCGGCGCACTCTTCCCGGTCGCGGGCTTCGAGGTAGGCGCCCATCCGGAAATACGCGGCCCAGAAGATGGCCGTGCTCGCCGCGAAGATCAGCCGTCCGGTCACGGGCAGGTGGCTCTGGCGCACGTAGCTTTCGATAATGCCCGCCAACACGAACATCGGCACCACGCCCAGCACGATGCGGAACGCCTCGCGTCCCGCCACCACGAGGCTCTGCGCGCGCGTGGCGTGGCGCGGCCGCAGCACCGCCATTCCCAGCATGAATCCCGCGCCGCCGCAGAGCATGATGGCCGTGAGTTCCGTGATCCCGTGGACGAGAATCCACGCCCACATTTCCGTCGAGACGCCGTGGGTGTGGTGGACCGCCGCGAACGCGCCCAACAGGCCGCCGTTGATGAGCATCAAGAAGACCGTGGGAATCCCGCAGAACACGCCGAGCGCGAACGCCGTAAAACCGACCTTGGTATTGTGCGTCAGCAAGAACGAGGCAAATTGGAACTTCTCCGCGCCGTCCCACTCCCGGTTCGAGCGCAAGACGCTTTCCAGTTGCTCGACGCTTGCGCCCGGAAGGCGGATGTCGTCGCCCAGCAGCGCATACGCGGTGAGGGTGTCGTTCAGCGTGCCCCAGTAGGCCGCGAGCGCGCCCGCCGCGAACAACACGAACGCGGCCAGGTGATAGCGCCACGTCCGCGCAACGGTGCGTGCAAAGCCCACCGCGTAGAAATGCGCCGCGCGCGACAGCGGGTTCTGGCGGGGCGCGACGTAGATGAAGCTGTGGGCGCGGGCCACGAGCCGGTTCAGGCGCTCGATCAGCGCCTGGTTCGTGGTCCGCAGGCGAACCTGCGCGAGGTGGATGGTGGTGAGCCGGTAAAGTCGGTCGAGCCGGGCGAGTTCCTCCGCGGTCAATCCGCGCGCGCCGACGCGGCGTCCCTTGTCGAGCAGGGCGCTCAGTTCATCCCAGACCGCCTGGGCCTTCTCGAAGTAGGTTGGGTTCTTCATGTTGAATGCAATTCTACCGGATAGGGGCGCATATGCGCCATGTGCCTCCGCTTTCCAAGGGGAGTCACTGGGAAAAGAGTGGGTTGACGCCCGTTTGGTACCGCACTAGAATGGGTTCGTTGGTTGGCGACAAGGATGTGGAGCGCGCCGTCAAGGCGGACAACGCGGGAAGGGATTGCGCTATGGGCGTCGTCGTGGTCACGGGTTCCGCGGGACTCATCGGTGCCGAAACAGTACGCCGTTTCGCGCGGGAAGGCATGGATATCGTCGGCATCGACAACGACATGCGCGCGCGCTTCTTCGGCGAGGAAGCCTCGACCCGCTGGAGCCGCCAACGTCTCGAAGAAGAGATTCCCGGCTACCGCCATTACGAAGCCGATATCCGCGACGCCGCCGCGCTGGACGGCATCTTCCGCGAATACGGCTCCGGCATCGCCCTCGTGGTGCACACCGCCGCGCAGCCCAGCCACGACTGGGCCGCGCGCGAACCCTTCACCGATTTCGGCGTCAACGCCGTCGGCACGCTGAACGTGCTCGAGATGACGCGGCAACATTGCCCGGAATCGCCGTTTATCTTCACCTCGACCAACAAGGTTTACGGCGACGCGCCCAACTATCTGCCCCGCATCGAACTCGAAGAACGCTGGGAACTCGAGCCTTCGCACGCCTATGCCGAGCACGGCATCGACGAGACCATGTCCATCGACCAGTGCCTGCACTCGGTGTTCGGCGCGTCGAAAGTGGCCGCGGACGTCATGGTGCAGGAGTACGGCCGCTACTTCGGCATGAAGACGGCCGTGTTTCGCGGCGGGTGCCTCACGGGGCCGGGCCATTCGGGCGCGGAACTCCACGGGTTCCTATCGTACCTCATGAAGTGCTGCATGACGGGCCGCGAATACCGCATCTTCGGCTACAAGGCCAAGCAGGTGCGCGACAATATCCATTCGAGCGATCTCGTGGACGCGTTCGTGCACTTCTACCGCCAGCCCCGTAGCGGCGAGGTCTATAATATGGGCGGCAGCCGCCACAGCAATTGCTCGATGCGCGAGGCCATCGCGGCCTGCGAGCGTATCGCCGGCAAGAAGCTCGATTGGACCTACGTCGACGAGAACCGCGTCGGCGACCACATCTGGTGGATAAGCGACGTGCGCCGTTTCCAGTCGCACTACCCGGACTGGCGCTACCAATACGACACGGCGCGTATCTTCGAGGAAATTTACCGCGGGTTCGAAAACCGGATCTGAATTGCGGATTGCTCCGGCAGGCAGCGGCCCCGTTATCCGAACCGAAGGACCGAATAAGCGGCCCGCCGCCGGAAAGCAGGGACAGTTTCCATTTTCCGGTTTGGGTGTGCGGAAGTCTGAAGTACTTACGGAAAATGGAACAGTCCCTGTTTTCCGGAAAATGGGGACTGTGGGGGTGTTGAAAAAAGCGCTTGACTAATGCGAGCTAGTTTGATATAAATGTATGTCGCACTAGGGGGGAGCGCCATGCAGACGCGTAAAGACCGCCGGCAAGAAGATTTGTTCGTCGCCTCGCCGCTTTCGAGCCT
>JAVEWL010000856.1:0-2688 GCA_034004565.1 FCB group bacterium
CAATGGAGCGTGATGTCGGGGTTGACGGGGTGGCCATACGGGAAATTGGGGCGAAGGTTTCTCTCGTCGTCGTCGAAGGGGTCGTTGAGCTTGACGCCGCGGATGTCGTCCACGCGGTTGGTGTTGAACGGGACGATGACGAAGCGCGTCTCCTCGCCGTTTTCGTCGCCGGACGCGGCGAAGCCCACCCAGTCGACGTCGACCGAGGGAACGGTGACGCGGAAGGGGTCGGCCGCACCCCCGCCGCCGCCGCCTCCTCCGGCGCCCTGTTTGACAATGGTTCCGTCGATCATGACGTATTCCTGGCTGGAATGCGCGTTGGAGAGATGGTAGCGCTGCGCATTCTTGACCCAAACGGGGCCGGTTCAGAGCTTTCCCGCCCCGCGCGAATCATGGTCGATTATGGTGGAACCGACAAGCTTATAGCCGTTTGCCGGTATGATGTCGAGGTCGGTGTTGTAGGCGTCGGCCTGTTCGATCGGGATCGCCTTGCGCTTGCGGTCGCGCGGTCCGACAACGACTTCATGAGGTTCCGCCTGGAGCGGCACGGCCAGCGACTTCTTGGCGATGGCGGGGAGGCGCTCGTCGAGCGCCACGCGCGCCAGGGGCGAGCCGGGATGCGCGGCGGCGAAGGCCTTGTGGAGTTTTTCGGCCTCGGTCCACTTGCGGCCGCGCCAGGCGAGGGTGGCGGTGTAGTACTCGGCGGCCTCGGCCTCGCGCGTGCCGGGATGCCCTGCGGCGACCCTGGCAAACCATTCGCGCGCCTTGGCGAAGTCGTTCATACGGGGGCCGGCGCAGAGCGTCCCGGCGTAGAGCAGCGCGGCGGGCGCCAGCGGGCTCCGGCGGTGCTCGCCCCCGAAGCGCGCGTAGAGGTCGAGGGCGGCCTTCGTCTTCGAAAATAACAAGAAGCTCCTTGAAATGAGACCATCTTTTCCACCACAGCCAACATTGTTCTTCGCGATGAAGGCCACCTTAGCATATCCTGTGCATGCGCTGTCAAGGTGTAGTTTGTAATCGGTTAGCGACCCGACCGGGGGGGGCGAAGGGTGAGCATGAATCGGCGGGCAACGGGTGATCGTGTTTGCCGAAAGATAACAGGCGGATCGATTGGCCACTCGGACCTGAAGGTCCTTGCGGGCTTCCGGCAACAGCCGGGACGATTGCCGTGCGGTTGTCTCCTGCCTGTCCCCTATTCGCCGGGTGCGAAACGGAGGAAATGGAGCCGGGCGTCCCCGCCCGTGGTGAAAGGCGTGCCGTGGCGGCTGATCGTTTCGCCACCGCCGGGGACGGCGGGCTCCAGAACTTTCATTTCGCCGGGCGCGACAAGGAAGAAATGAGCGAGGGAGGGGCTTCAGCCCCGTCGTCAACGAAGAGGCAAGCCTTTCACATTTTGCCCGCCTCTCGATGCGCATGTATCGCCCCCCCCCGGTCGCTGACCGATTACGTGTATTTTGCTTGCATCGCGGTTTTTGGCCGCGGTTTTGGGTTGCCGCCACCGCCTGCGAGCCGCTACACTTCGACCCAGGCATGACTCGTGCGTCCTCCATTCCGACACGCCCTTCCGCCCTCCACGTCCGGGCCCAGCCGACCGCCGCGACGGAGCAGCCGGGCATTGCCGTTGTGATCCTTCAGTGGAACCGGCTCGACGAGACCCGGGTCTGCTGTGCGTCGCTTTGCCGTCAGACCCTCCCACCCGTTGCCGTCATCGTTGTGGACAACGGCTCCACCGATCATTCTCCGGAGGAACTGGAAGCGGCCTGTCTCCCCGGTGTGAAGCTGATCCGGTCGCCCCGCAATCTCGGCTTTGCAGGCGGGTGCAACGTGGGCATCCGCTTCGCGCGCGAACTCCCGGGCGTGGATCACGTCCTGCTCCTGAACAACGACACCGAGTGCGCCGAAGATCTCGTGGAGCGGCTTGCCGCCGAACTGGATGATCCCCGCGTCGGTCTTGTGGGAACCCCGATGGTCGAGGGCGAGCACCGCGTGGCGGTGGCCGCGGGCAAGCGGCTGTGGCGGCCGTTGGCCCTGCCGCTCGCGGCACGGCCGGGAGGGCGTCTCGACTATCTCAGCGGCGCGTGCCTGCTGATCCGCGGCGAGGTGCTGCGCGGGGTCGGCCTGCTGGACGAGGGGTTCTTCTTCTTCTTCGAGGACGCCGACTACAGCCGACGCGTGCGGCAGGCGGGGTGGAAACTGGCGGTCGCCAGCGGCGCCCCCTTGTTCCATTACGGATCGTCGACGATTTCACGCCAGGGAAAAATGCAGGCGCGCGCCTACCGCATGGGACACATCCGGTATCTGCGCAAGTACCACGCGTGGCCCCGTCTGGCGGCACTTCCTCCGTTCCTCTACCGGCTGGCGCTGGATCTATTCAAGGGAAATGCAGCGTCGTTGCGGGGGAACCTGGACGGCTGGTCGCAGGGGTGGGCACAACCGGACCCGCGCGCGGCTTGCCGCGGTGGTTCGCCCCGGTGATCGGGTGGAGGGTGCGATTCATCTGTGTTGAATCGGGTGGAGGGCACAGGTATTCGGTTAGCGACCGGGGGGGGCGATGCATGCGCATCGAGAGGCGGGCAAGACGGCAAAAGGCTTGCCTCTTCGTTGACGACGGGGCTGAAGCCCCTCCCTCGCTTCCGCCTGAAGGCGGGACTCCGGCACGTTGGCATCGGAGACACCCGCAAGGCCAGAGTA
>JAVEWL010000857.1:0-2682 GCA_034004565.1 FCB group bacterium
TACCGCGACGGCTTCATCGTTAATGAGATCGATGCGGGGGAGGGCTACGTCACCTTCGCCAATGATGTACGGGTGCGAGTTGGGCACCCGCATGGGGCGTTGACCGACGCCATTTTGCGCTTACAGATCGAAGCCACGATCCGTCGCCACTTCGAGAAGGCATTGCGCCTGCACCCGATGGGAATCAAGGTGCTGTCGGTCTTCTTCATCGACCGGGTGGCGAACTATCGCGCCTATGCGGAGGATGGCGCTGTCACCAAGGGCAAATTTGCGGAGTGGTTCGAGGAGATTTACGAGCAGTATCGCCAGCACCCCGATTTTGCCGGCTTGATGCCGCACGAGGCGGAGCGGGTGCATAACGGTTACTTCTCGCAGGACAAGAGCGCTGTCTCTCCCTTCGAGACGGTTACCAACAAGACCAAGACCGACGCCGAGGCGAGCACCTTCGAGTTGATCATGCGTGACAAGGAGCGGCTGTTGGATCTGGAAGAGCCGTTGGCCTTCATCTTTAGCCACTCCGCGCTGCGCGAGGGGTGGGACAATCCTAACGTGTTCCAGATTTGCACCTTGGCCGAGTCAAGCTCCGAGATAAAGAAACGGCAGGAGATCGGTCGAGGCCTGCGCCTATGCGTGAACAGGGACGGTGAGCGGGTACGCGACCGGGCAGTGAATCGCCTGACCGTCATTGCCAACGAGAGCTACGAGGACTTTGCCGCTCAGCTCCAGACCGAAATGGTCGAGGCTGGGGTGAACTTCAAGCCCGGGATGGTGCAGAACGAGCGGGACAAGGTCACCGTGCGGCTGAAGAAAGGTTACGAGACCGACAGCCGGTTTCTGGAACTTTGGGAGAAGATTCGAGCGCACACCCGTTACCGTGTCCACTACAGCACGGCAGAACTGACTGCCAAGGCGGCACAGCGCATTAAGGACAAAATGCCCGCTATCGAACGGCCCAAGGTTGCGCTTACCCGAGCCGACATTTCCATCGACGCGACGGGCGTAACTGGCACTCAGACCGGCTTTCGCACTCAGACGGTAGAGGCGAAGTATGTCATGCCGGACTTCGTGGGGCAGGTGCAGGGCAAGACCGGCCTAGCCAAGTCCACGGTGGCGCGTACCTTGTTGGATTCCGGGCGGCTAGCCGATGCAGTAAATAACCCCCAGGCATTCATCGACCACGCAGCGGAGATCGTCAACGCCGTCAAGCGCGAGTTTCTGGTGTATGGGGATGGCTCCGAAGAGAGCGGGGTGAAGTACCTGAAGCTTGATGACGCCTTTTACGAAATGCGCCGCTTTGAGGCCGATGACCTGATGGAGGTGTTTGCCTCTAATGTCCACGCGGTGGCAAAGCAGGAGAAAACGCTCTTTTCGCACATCGTCATCGACTCAAATTCCAGCCCCGAACGGCAGTTCGCGCAGGCGTGCGAGGATAACGACGACGTGTTGTTCTATATCAAGCTGCCGCGCTGGTTTCACATTGAAACACCGGTCGGGCCGTACAACCCCGACTGGGCGCTGGCGTACCGTAACGACCGCGTTCTGTACTTTGTCGCGGAAACGAAAGGGACCGGTAGTGCACACGTCAACCAGGCGATGTTGCGGCCCATCGAGGACTTGAAGATCGAATGCGGGAAGCGGCATTTCAAGAACTTCGAGGAGGTTCAGTTCCGCGTGGTGAACAGCTTGACCGAATTAGTGAGTTGAAAAGGCGAACTGTTGGATGATAATTGGGCGCGGGCCTTACCCCCGGATTTTTCGATAGAGGGAGGTATCGAATGGTGAACGAAACGGCCCTGAAGATACTCAGGCAGTGCCAGCGCGAGCGGATGAATGGACACGTCCCGAGGAAACGTGGTGAGAGCGATGAAGCCTACAATGCGCGCCGGGCCGACATCTTGCAAAGAGAACGGCAGGCGTTGACGCGCCAGTTAGTGTTCTTGAACGACTTGGCTTATATCATCGAATGCGTGGCGCAGACGTACACCGGGGAAGCCAAGACAGAGATCAGTGTTCTAAGTCGCAAACTTGAAGACATTGAGAACCCAGCCGAAGCAGAACGCTACGGAGAGGCGTACCTAAAGTTGGATGAAGCATGGTTCTGCCTCTCATCCGGAGATGGCCACCGGGCCGCCGGCATCCTTTCCAGCATCAGCCGTTCACTCTGGAAACGCATTCTGCCGCCGGACTAGGAACGAAGGCCTCGGACCGCCCGTCACGCCGCTTGCTTGCTAACGCGGCAAGCGTCGCGCCGGGCTAGCGCGGTGGCAGCCTGACGCGCCGGCAATGCTCCGGCGACAACCCGGCCTTCGCCACCTGCGCAATGCCCTCAGTGCCTTCGTGCTGCGCTTTCCCCTCCGTTCCCACCCGCTCTCCGCCACGGCGCCCTTCGCCCCAAAAAGACGGGGCCAAGGGCTTGCGGCTCCGCTCGGGCTGCGCCGTGCCGAACCCGAACGCCGCCGGATGCTGCGCAACCGGCTCGGTGGTTCCGGTCGGCGTGGTTTCCCTTCGTTTCCGCTTGCGCGGCAGCACTGGCAGGCCCGGCACTCGCCCGGCCCGCCGCGCCGCCGCACGGCGCTGCGCTTTCCCGCCCGCGTGTGTCCCTGGCTTTGTTCACCGTCCGGTGCCGCCTGCCCAGCCGAGTTGATCTCCCGTCCGAACAGCGGCCCGCCTTCCGTCCCACCG
>JAVEWL010000858.1:0-2679 GCA_034004565.1 FCB group bacterium
CGCGCGATCGACAACTTGAAGCAGAAGGCGGTGAGCAATCTGAAGCGGGCGGCCGAGTTGAGCAACTACGACTCGAAGGTGACTGTGAGACTCCTTCGGGCGTATCACAAGATGAACCAGCCCGAGCAAGGCATCAACCTCTTCGAAACGAAAATACCCGCCAGTCGCCAGGAGCCGCCGGTGATGCTCGCCTACGCGAGGTTGCTGGCCCAGCGCGGTGATACGCAGGCGGCAGCCCGCGTGTATTGCGTGGCCCTGCAGGCGGGTGGCTTCGGCTCCTTCGAGTTCATGACGCAGGTGGCCGCACTGGCGTACCAGTCGCTGGGGAAGGAGGCGGCGGTTCAGGTGTTCGAGCAGCCGCCCGCCGACGTCCGTCTGGAGCAGGCGCGACAGCACATTCTCGCTCTGCTCTATCAGGCTAATAACGAGTTTGAACAAACGATGGCGCAGAACCAGAAGCTGTTGGACACGGCCACGGATGATAAGGAAAAAGTATCCATCCTGCTGCGGATGGGAATTGCCCATACCGAGATGAGCAAGGACTTCGCGGCCGCCAAGGCCCTGTACGAGCAGGCGCTGGAGATCAATCCGGACAGCTTGATGGCGCTCAATAACCTGGCGTTTCTCTTGACGGACCAGTTGGATCAGCCGAGCCTGGCGGTTCCGTACGCGCAGCGGGCGGCCAACCTTTCGCGATCGCCCGCGGTGGTGGACACGCTGGGTTGGGCGTACCTGAGGTTGGGGCGATATCGCGAGGCCATCGCCCAATTGACCATGGCGCGGCAAGAGGATGTGTCGTATTTGCCGGTTGCGTACCACTTGGGCGAGGCATACCGGCGCGAGGGGCAGTTTGAGAACGCGGTGGAGTTGTTCAACGAAGTGCTGCGAGCGCCGGAAATCAGCCTGGACGCCGACTACCGGAGAATGGCACAAGAGGGTCTGGCCAAGGCGGAGTCGCGGAGTCAAGATTGAGTGGGCGTGGGCTTTTGCCCGCAACCGCCAGGCAGGATGGTACGAAGGGGGATGTAAGGCGGGCTTCGCCCGAGGTAGCGAGCGAAGCCCGACCTACCCTCGCCTGCTCAGCTCTCTTGGCCGAAGTCCGCGGCCTACCTCCTGTGGAGGTGGGAGCCGACGATCACGGTGAATGCGGGCAAGCGATGTCACGTCAATCCGCATGACGAGTACGGGCAACTCGATGTCGTCGTGAACGCCCACGGCTTCGATTAGTTCGTTAGGCAAGAACTTATGCGCGTTTTGCGCGCATCGTCCAGGCAATTCGCGCCCGGGCGGCCGAGGCAGGTAGGTCGGGCTCTGCCCGACGGCGGGCCGAGCCCGACCTACGAACCTTCGGTTGCGGCCAAAACCGCCGCATTGAGACGACGATGGTGACGTGGACGAGCTCGATATTGCAGCAGCGACCAGCAGCGGCGTATGCTGGGGAAACAACAGCGGTGACTGCCGCTGTCTTGACGCCGATACCGACTCGCGTCGAACGTGGACGCACCTAGTTTTGCATGCTCCGGACCGATGAGGCGTGGCCGGGATAACAGGGTTCGAGAAACCTGCAATTGCCAGGGGTCGACCGTTTGCTGGAGTCGGTTGTTCGGCGACGATGCATGACAGCTGCGGATCGTTATGAGCCTGGCAAGGAAACTGGGCAAGGAAACAAATTGCGTCCCCGTTTCAACCCCCGTCCCCGTTTCAACCCCCCCCGTTTCAACCCCAATAGAGCGATACCAACTCGCGATTGACGCTGACGGCGGCCCGCACCTGAGCGGACCGGATGCGTTCCTTCAGTTCGCGTAGCAGCTTGGGGTAGCCTGGTGGAAGGTTCATTCCGCATCCCACGACGTCCGGAAACTTCTTATTCAACGGAGTCATGAGGTGGCTCGATGCCTCAGTTGGTTTATATCGAAAGCAATTGTGTTGCCAGATCGATAGATGTTTGGGTTCCAATCGGTTTTTCGGGAGATGAGCATTATGACAACAACGGCGATACGAACGAGCGAACAGGTAGAGAAAAGACGTTATGGTACAAGTGGCGTGTTGCTTCCCGCGCAGGGGCAGCATGCCCATTCAAGCACGTCCGCACAGTTTCGACCGATATTTACTGAACTTTGGAACTTGTTCGACCAGTTCATCACGGAGATCGACGACATGCCGTGGTGGTATACGGAGCGTTCCATTGCAGGCCTTCTCGGTACTGCGGCCTACCGTTGTGGTCACTTGCCTCTGGAGGAATTTGGATGGCCACGGAACGGGAATCGTCGCCGAGGTCGCGTAGACCTCTACATCCAATCGCCGAAATGCTCGCGAGAGTATTGGATCGAGACAAAGCAGATGTATCTTTCGTCGAACGCCTCCGGATGGGAAGGCCTTGAACGTACGATGGCGGACGCCGAAAGGCAGTTGGCCGGGTATTCCTTCAAGCCCAATCAGAACGAAGTTTTTGGTTTAGTGATGGTCTTCGTTCGACCATACTACAAGCTTGAGAAGAATCTCACTCATTCGGATCATCGCAATTGCTGGATCGGTGATAAAGTTGAGCGCCCTAACCCGGATTATTCATCATTTTTTCCTGTTTTACGACCTCCTTGGGAGTTAAGCTGTGTTTGGTCAAACACTTAACTCGAACCAAGGAGGTCGTGTATGGCGAAACAGGGTGTTGAGCAGATTTGC
>JAVEWL010000859.1:0-2678 GCA_034004565.1 FCB group bacterium
TCCCCCCAACATGGGGATACCTCAAGGGACTCCTCGCGCACCATGCCAGTGCAATGCCGCGCATCGACTCCTACCTGCATTCGAAGGGTGCGCTCTTCTACATTGACCTGCTCTGGCGTCAGGGGTATGGGCTTTTTCTGCCCGCCTTGGCCGGATTGGCGCTCGCACTCTCCCGGCGCGAATACCTGACGCGATACGTCGCGCTCTTTGTGGCCGTGCTCGTGCTGCCGCTCACCCTCTATTCGCTGGGCGGCGGCGTGGCATCACTGGCGCGAAACACCCTCCCCTCCTATCTCGGCTTCGCCATGCTGGTGGCAATCGGCTATCACGCGACGGTCAGGCTGGCCACGCACTCGGCAAGGCGCACGGCCTTCTCCCCCACGCTCGCGCGCGGCCTTGCGCAGTGCGCCTTGCTGGCGGTGCTGCTCGCCGCGGCGCTGCCGGGCGGACTTGCTTCCATGGTGTACCGCTCCGGGGCCGAGCAAGTTCGGGGCATGCTCCGCACCGACCGCGCCTGCATCACTGCGCCGGACGAATTCGCCTACCATTGGACCTGGTACTACTTCCCCGACCCCCACATGGCGTGCCGCACCTGGGACGACGTGGCCGACCGGTTCCTGAACGACGGCGCGGAATATCTCGTGGTGCTGCCCGAACGCTATCTGCGGTGGGAAGACTCCCCGCTCGCGCAATGGAACGGTCCCCGGTATTGCGGCTACCTTGACCGCTTCGACTACGCCATGAGCGGTCCCGTGCAGGCATACGATCTCCACGAACCCACGCTGCAGCAGCAGTTGGGCCTCGGCAAGTCGACGGTATTGCTGTCTTCGATGAACCTCGAAACCGCATCGTGCCGTCGTGAAGACGCGTCGCGGGTACTGCAAGCGCCGGAGGCGGCGCATGTCGTGTCCGTGCCCGCGGAGGGCACGGTCGAGATACGGGGCAGCGCTCTTGATCTCGATCCGGGCGACCTGCTGTTGCTGGCCGTGGGCACTCCCGGCACCCCTTTACGCTATTGCTTCGAGGCCTTTCCGGCACGCCTGCCCGACCGATACCTGAGCGTTAACAAGCCCCTGACCTCAATCCAAACCTGCCTTGGCGTGGAAGGGCCGACAAACCTGTGCGTCTCGCTGGTCTGCATTCGCGCCGACAGGACCGAATCACGACCGCTTCTCGTTGCCGGATTTTCCATCACGCACTACGCGGGACCCCGACGGCCGGACCTCGTGGTGGAGACCGATACCGACGCATCCGTCGCCCACGAGGAAGCGCTGGCGCGGTTCTCAGCGGCCTATCCGGAGGAAATCTTCAGCGATTCGCAAGCGTGGACTCGCTGGGGGCCGGAGACCGCCGCACAGGTGTCGTACGGGCAAGGCATGCTTACCCTGGAAAACCTCGGGCACACCGTCCTGCAACCCGCGGGAGCCCTCTGGACTTTCGAACCCGGCGAGTATCGGCCGGGCGCCGTGTATCGCGTCTCGTTCCGGGGGCGGACGAACCGCATGCAGGAAGGCGAAGTGGATCTGGTCGTGGGACGCATCGAGACGTCCGCCCGGATCGTTCGCAAACGGTTAAGCTTCTGGAAACCCTGCTGGGACACCTACTCCTTCGACTTCATGGCCCCCCCCGGCGGAACGCTGCCCTTCTCGCTCCTGTTTCGCGAAGCCCGCGCACCACGCCGTTTCGGCAAGATCGAGGTGACGGACATCTCGGTTCGCGAATACACGGACGCCGCACCCGCCATGCGCGCACCCGACGACGAAATAGACTTCCGCACAATCCCATAAGAAACGCGTCCGCTGAAGTCGCCTCACTTTCTCATGTGAACCCTGGCAGTTCATTTCGGGTCACACCTTCAAGCCGCATGACAGCGGGCTCCCTCTCCCTTTGGGAGAGGGGCGGGGTGAGGGCTCATACCACAATCTGCGATCTTTACCACCATCTCCGTACACGCCCCAAACGGATTCCCTCTCCCTGGGGAGCTGGTTGTACTACACATCTCAATCCCCACGCCGCAGCCGATCTTCAACCCCGCAAGGGGTTGCATGTGAATAGCCGGGGGTGCAGGCGCGGGGATTGAGATGTGTCGTACAACGAGCCCAAAGGGACAGAGGCGGGGTGAGGGGAGACCTTCACCAATAGCCACCACCCAACAAGAGAAACGCGCCGCCGCCTCCCAAAATGGCGAAGCTCCAGTCTATAATCTCCCCTCAACAACCGTGAGGAGAGTAGGACTCGATGAAGCTTGCACATCTGACCTGCGCGGCAGTCTTTCTGGCAACTCTGTGTTGCCTGCCCGCCCAAGCCCAAACACCCGAAACGCACAAGGTCTACATGCAATTGCTCGACCCGCGCGAGCATCCGGACTACGCGCGCCGGGCCGTAAAGCCGCCGGCGTGGGATACCTTCGGCCACAAAACGCGCTTCACCGTGTTGCGCGGCTTCGGCGTGGCGCACGGCAACGCCGTGGGCTACGCCGAGGAGATGGAGCGGTACGCAAACACCTTTAAGCTCGGCGAGATCGTGTGGCCGTCCTACGACCTCATCTTCGCGAAGAACCTCGGCGACGTGGCCGATGAAATCAAGCGGCGCGACCTTTTCCTCTTTGACATCTGGGGCTACGTGCCGGGCTCGGGGCCCGGAGGCTATTGGCAGCAGTTCCACGCATCGCCCGAAGC
>JAVEWL010000087.1:0-12155 GCA_034004565.1 FCB group bacterium
CGAACGCCGCCATGTGCGCCACCAGCAGCAACAGCAGCATCGCCCAATATCCCGCGTGCGCGGCAAAACGCGCGATCGTCATCCGGCCGTTGCGAACAATCCGGTCCGCCGCCAGCACCAGCACCGGCAGGCCCACCACGCCCGGCATGCTTCCCCACGCCAGCACGAAGCACAACAGCGACCCCGCATACGCGCCGATCCGAAGGCGGTTGTCCTCGTCCGTCGCGCGCAGCATCAGCACCACCGACCCCAGCGAGAATACCGCCGCCATCAGCCCGCCGCGCACGCTCAGGAAATTCACGCTCTCCGTCGCAAGCGGATGCAGCGCAAACAACAGCCCCGCAAGCATCGCCACCGATTCCGAAACCGTGCCCCGGAACAGCCGCCGGCACAGCAGAAACACCAACACCGCGCCCAGCGCGTGCAGCGCAATGCTCACCGCGCGGAACGACCCCGGCGCCGACGGCAACAGCCATTCGTTCAGGCCCAGCCCGAGCATCTCCACAGGCTGGTGCGGCGACACCTCGAGCGCCCGATCAAACTCGACAAATCGTTGAATGCCCGCGTTGCCCAGGATGAGCTCGCGGTCTTCCGCGCGAAACGGAAGCGCAAAAGTATTGGAATATGCAATGACCGCCGCAATGACCACCAGGAAAGCGCTGATCCAGATCTGCGCCTTTTCCACGCCCTCATTGCCCCTCAGAATCGGCTCCGAAAAGCGCCGCTCCAGGTCCTCCGGATACTCCCCCGGTTGCTGCTCCGGAAGCGCCTGCCCCTCGCCGCGAATTTCCTCCGTCACGCCAAGCTCCTCGGATTCCGCGGGCCACGCCGAGCGGCACGGCCCCAGCCAGTGCACAACCACCTATAATCGACCCGAAGTATAGCAGAACCCCGCCCGCCCCCGCGCCTTCCCGACAAATTCACCAGGCCACAAGAAACCGCAAGAACGACAACCACGAATAACACAAATCACACGAATGGGGACTGGGATTGGCCATGGTGCTGAGACCGAAGCAGACTTTTCATTACTCCCATACTTCCCATGACTCCCATAACTCCCAAGGGTCCTATGGGAGTCATGAGAGTCATGGGAATGATGGGAGGACTGAAAGCCGATTACTGCCCCCACGCCGCACGTAACCCCGAATCCCCATTCGTGTGATTCGTCTTATTCGTGGTTGTAATTCTCTTGCGGTTCTTTGTGCCTTCGAGCTTTTGTGGTGGGGTTTGCGGTCTCAGTACAGCGGACCCGGCGCCTTGCTCTTCCACATCACCCGCCCCGACCGCACCATAAGAATGCACAGCAGGTCTTCCGAAGCGTCTCTGGCCGAGTGCGTGGTGTAGATCCACTCCTCCTGGCCCAACGGCCCCACGATCGCCCGGCGCGCCGCGGGCAAGCCCAGGCGCTCGCGCACCTCGGCCACCTTCGTCCCCGGCCGTAGCGAATCGAATTGATAGAGAAACGGCTGCGTCGCCATCGCCCACGCCTCGTGGCAGCTCGCGTACGCGTGCCGAAACGGAGTCCACAGCAAGGCCACCACCACGACGGTCATGGCCAACGACCACAGCCAACCGCGCCCCTCGCGCGACGCCGGTGCGGCCTTCACTTCGCACGCGATCCGCGCACGGTTCATCGGCGGGTCCTCGACAATCGGTTCCGCTTCCACCCCGCCGTAGAAATGCCCGTACCCGATCTGCGCCAGGAACGCATCCAATTCCGGCAACGGTTTCCCGCCGTCTGCGCCGGATGCACGTATGGCGTCATCCAGTCCTTCGTTGCTCACGTACTGCTCCCGTTTGCCCAAAATGCGTTTCGGATCGGTCCTCCCGCGTTTACACTATCGGCACAAAGCCGATTCCGGTGCACCCGCGGACTTTCCCCTGAGGCCCACGTAACGCCTAATCATCTTTTCAGGAAAGGCGAATAAAAGTCCCGTAGAATACCGATAATACGTCCGATACAGCAAAAGCCCGCAACCTTCAAGAGAAGATTGCGGGCTCTATACGTTTCAATGGAACATCAGCCCTTCGCGGGGCGGGTCCTCTGCTTGCCCGTAAGCACCGGCGCCGGTTCCGGCTCCACCTCTTCCGCCGCGGGCCTGAAACGGTCGCGCAACCACACCACGAAGCCCGCCAGAATCACCACCGACTCCACCGAGTAGAAAATCGCCAGGCTCTGCGCCGCGCCGCTCGTGAAGCCGTAACTGTGCAGGCCTACGCCCAGCAGGTTCACACCCCACCACGAGAACGCCACCACGATCGCGCCGAACACGCACGCGATGGCCAGACCCAGCTCCCGGATGTAACGCCCCGCCAGCGCATGCAGAATCGCCAGCTCCCACAGCACGATCATCAGCGCGCCGTTCTCCTTAGGGTCCCAGCCCCAGAACCGGCCCCACGAGTCGTTGGCCCAGATCCCGCCCAGCACCGTGCCCAGCACCGAGAAAAACAGCCCGAAGCACAACACCCCGTACGTCATGTTCGTCACGCTCGAGTAGAACGCGGGGTCCGCCGGCTTGACCCGGAACAGCTTCCCGAAAATATAGACATGCGCAATCGCCGCCGCCAGCAGCCCCGCCGCATACCCCAGCGTCACCGTCGTCACGTGTGTCGCCAGCCAGAAGTTCGTGTCGAGCACCGCCACAAGACTTGGCATCGTGTCCACGCCTTCCGACATCTCGTACTTGTTGGCCAGGAACAGCCCCAGCACGCCCAGCATCGAGGCCAGCGACAGCGCCAGCTTCCGGCGGTTCATCCACTCGATCGCCAGGGCCACGATCACCACCGATGCCGTGACGAACAGCACCGTCTCGTACAGCGTGCTCACCGGCGGCCTGCTGCGGATGATGCAGCGCAGCGTAATCCCCACCAGCACCAGAATCGTCGGCGCCGCAATGGTAATCGGCGCCAGAATACCGAGAATGCGGCTCTTCGGTCTCACCCAGAGCAGCGCCACGACGAGAAAACTGAGGAGATACAGCGTGAGCGCGTTGTAGAAGAGGTACCCCTGAAACAGCATCGGTACGGTCAGCGCCACCGTCGCCGCCACCGTCGCCCAGCGCGCCTCCGGGCGGAACAACCGGTACAGCACCAACCCCGCGAACACCACGAACAGCACCGACGTCAGCATGAACCCGCGCCGATCGCCCTTGTAATAGAAGTACTCGAGCGGCACCTTCGAATACTCGCCGCGCGCCTTTGCCGCATCCATGATCTGCTGCTGGAACGCCGCGAACTGCGACTTGAACGTGTCCGGCTGGTCGCGCAGCGCCGTCAGCTTCTCCAGCTCCGCCAGTTTCGCCACCTGCGGCTGCGCCTCTTCCGGCGTCACCAGCGACAACTGCGCAATATCCGCCGGCGACAGCCACTCCGGCGTCTTCGGGTCCGCCGGCGGAAACAGCGCGAGCGCCGTGCTCAAATCCGCCACGTGCCCCAGCGTCGTCATGAACTGCTCGACCTGTTTTTGCTCCTGCGCGAGCGTCTGCTGATCCACGCCCTCCTGCGGCGTCGACAGCGTCAGGTACAACTGCCGCAGCGTGGGAAGCTTCATCAGGATCGCCGAGAACGCCGCGCCGTCTTCCACCGGAACCAGTTGCTTCAGGCGTTCCGACTGGCCCTCGAAATAGCTGTGCCGCGCGAAGTCCAGATAATGCGACAGCAACTCGAACTCGTTCACGTTGTGCGCAAGGATGACGATCTGATTCTCGACGATGCCGCGGTCCTTGGCTTCCTTCGTGCTGTATTGCGAAGCCAACTGAAACAGCTTGGGAATCCCCGGCTCCAACTGCGCGTACGAATAGCGGTCGCGCTTTTTCTCGTGCGCCACCCCGATGGCATCGAGCACTTCCGACGCCTCGACCAGGAACGACTTGTAGCGTCGCGCCGCCTCCGGGTAGAACAGGCAGTCGAGCAGCCACTCCGTCGAAGAGATGCGCTTTTCATCGAGGTTGTAAACCTCGCGCTTCCCGTTCAAGCGCAGCAGCGCGAAATCCGCATACGTGCTCAACGGCTTGATGCGCCCGTCTTCCTGCACCGGCAGCGTCGAGGCCAGCTTCACCAGTTCGCGATCCCAAGGCGGCGGCTTCGACACGATATCCTGCGCGTCCGCAAGCCCCATCCCCGCCAGAAACGCGCCGAAGACCGCCAAAATCAACGGTCGAATTCGTCGATTCATGCCAACCTCTTGCTTTCAGCCCGCAGGTAGCGGGTGAGCTTCAGGCCAAAATGCACCAGCATACCGAACGTCACAATCAGGCAACTGATCAGCGGCACCTGGTCCGCGGGATTACGCACCACTGAAAACGTCGAGAACAACGGCTGCCCCGGCCGCGCGTTCTGCGGACCCCAGCCCGACTGGTACAGCGTCAGGCCTTTGTGCCGCAGCGGCTCGTTCATCTCGATCCGGTAGTCCTGCGGCGTGTTGTTCTCGATCTTCGTCACTTCGCTCATAAACATCTTCGGACGGCTCGTGCCTGGGTGAAGTTCGTGATGGAACTTGTTCAACGTAATCGCGAACGGCATCGGGTACCGCTTGTGGTGCAGGTCCACCAGCCAGCTTTCCCCGGCGAAATTCACCGGCATCGGGCTTTGCGCGAAGCCCCACAAGATCCCGTCCTGCGTCTGGCCCGACGGCGTGTGCTTGATGGTTACGTATACGCCCGCGACATTCTGCTCCGCTTCCTTCGCCAGCGGCTCGGGATTCAAGAACACGCCGTCAATCACCGGTTGCGCCGTCTCGAAGGCGGGCCCCTTCGGCATCACGCGCGCATTCGGCGCGTATCCGCGCAGCGTCACCTCCAGCGGCGAATCCTTCACCGGGAACACCCGCGACTCCGACGGGTTCATGTCCTGGAACCGCTCGCCGTCGATGAGGTGCTCTTTCGTGTCGCCGACTTTCTGAATCGTGATTTCCCAGTCGTAATAGCTCTCGAACACGCTCGACTGCTGCTTCTCGAACAGCGTCAGGTGGCCTTCCTCCGCGTACGCGTACTTCACCCAGCCGCCGAACATCAGCACCAGGATGCCGAAATGCGCGATCAGCACGCCCACAGTCGTCGCCCGCTTGCGCAGCCGGATAATGCCGCCCGCGATCAGGTTGATCGCCAGCAGAATCAGCAGCAGTTGCACCCCCGGCAGCAACATCGGCACCGTGTCGAAGAACTTGTGCACCAGGAAGATCGAATTGAAATACTTCTGTTGCGTCTCGTACAGGCCCATGTCGACCTGCTCCAACGTTCCTACAAACGTCAGCAGCAGCAGGAAAAGGAAAATGACCGTCGCAAATGCGTACGACGCCAGAAACGCAAAAATCGATTCAAGGATTTTCATGTGCCCTGCCCGTTATTATGGCTGCGGTTGTGGCTCGGCCGTCCCGGACGAGGGCGCCGCTTCCGGTGCCGTGGGTGCGGGGGCCTCGGGTGCCGGCGCCGCCGCTTCCGGCGCGACAGGCGCCGCCGCCGCAGGCTGATTCAGCTTCAACGATTGGCTGAACGCGACGAACTTGTCCTTATTCGCCTGCACCGCCGCTTCCGGTCCCGTCATCTTCACGAACACCGTCTGTCCCGGCGTTTCGGCCACCGTGCCAATCAGCATCGAATTCGGCTGCTCTTCGCCGCTCATGCCCTTGAACGAACCCGGAATCTCCACCAGCGGGGCCTGCTGACCCAACACCTCGATCTTCGGCAACGCCTCAAGCTGCTCCGCCGTCACCGGCTCCGCAACGCCCATCTGGTTGCGCCACCGGCTGATGTTCGCCGCCGCGCCGCCCGCCATGCCGCTCAACACGCTCACATACGTCTCCACGCCCTCCGGCGTCTTGAACGTCACCACGCGCATCGCCCGGTCCGGGGCCTTTTCCCAGCCTTCAGGCGTCGTGCTCCACGTCACCTGATTGTTCAGCGAGCCCATGTTCGGATCCATCTGCAGCGCCGCGATCTGATCCGGCGTCATGCCCGCGTGCGGATCGCCGCCTGCCGCGCCCATCATCCCCGCATGCGGATCGCCTCCCATCGCGCCGTGGTCATGGCCCGCGTGCGGGTCTTCCAGCAGCGAAGCCGTAAACTCATCCAGGCGGCCCAGCTCCTGCTCAGCCGCCGCCGCCGGGCCCACCATCTTCACAAACACGCCTTCGCCGCCCTTCTCGAGGATGACCCCCGCCAGGCGATAGCCTTCCTTCTTATCCGTGCCCTGCATGCCGCCGAACGTGCCTTCCCAGTTCACGAACACCGCTTCCTGGCCCAGCACCGGCTTCTTCGGCAACTGCGCAAGCTCCGCCTCGCTCAGCGCCGGCAAACCCATCTGCGTCCGCCAGCGATTCACGTTGTTCGCCACGCCGCCGCCCGCCTTCGACAGGTAAACTTCCACCTCGCCGTTCGCGCCCGCCTTGAAGTTCGCCAGGCGGAACTGCGTCGGGGGTTGCTCAACCCAGCCTTCCGGCGTCGCATACTTGTAACCGCCACCCGCCGGGGCCGCCGCCGGCATGCCCTGCAACCCAAACCGCTCCGCGCTGCTCGCCGCCGGCGCCTGCGCCGCGCCTTGAGGCGCCGTCAATTCCCGCGTTTCCGTTACGGCCTGATCGCCGCTCTTCCCGCAACCGGCCGCCACGAGGACCGCCGCCAGCAACATAAAGAGTCTATTCATGGCTTTTCCCAACCTTCCCTAGACACGCCAAGCCGATACGCGGCCACCGGGACCGCGTTCATCCGGCCATTCAATGACGAATTTCAATATCCCACTCCACCCAAACCAGGAACCGAAGATGTGTGCTTGTGGTTGCGGCATTACCGAAGTGCCGTGACGTTCATTATAACCATTTGACTACGCATTTTCAGTTCCGGCTACGTGTAAAATACGAACATGCCGCAGCCCCCGCTCGTACATTTCACTTAAACCCTTAGAACACAACCCATTGCCCCATTCTTCCCCAACGCGACAGATCCCCCAGACACTCTTCAGGTCGATGCCACCTCCAAACCAGTTGGTTCATCCGGTATTTCCGGGAACGGAGGACTGGGACTGGCCCTGTTTTGATGAGCCCATGAACACGACGGGGCGGGTGAATCCAGACTGAAGCATAGACCGACGAAGGGCGCGTACGTCCAAAACAGGTGCCTGTCCCCCTCACAGCGCTGCGTTTTGGTAAAAGACCGGGTGCTGTGAGGGGGACAGTTGCCGCTTTTGATCGTCACGGCTTCCCGCGGGGCCGATTTGCCCCAGGAGTGGGCGCTCCGTCACGTTGAAGGCTCATTAAAAGCGGAACAGTCCCAGTCCTCCGTTCCCGGAAATACCGGACGAGGGGGTGCCACGGGGCTGTCAAAAACAACGCGGGCCGCAGCCCCTCTGGGGAACTGCGGCCCGTGGAAAAGATGTCGCTTAGTACTTGTAGATGAGCAATCCGCCCGAGAAGCCCGCGCCGAAGCTGATCTTCAAAATCGTGTCGCCGCGCTTGATGCGCCCGCTCTTGATGTTCTCGTCCATCGAGATGGGCAGCTCGGCCGAAATCGTGTTGCCGTAGCGCTCGTAGTCCTCGATGAGCTTCTCGCGCGGCATCTTCGAGGCCTTCAGCGCCGCCAGGAACAACGGCTTCGAAGGCTGGTGGATGAACGCCACATCGATGTCGTCGCGCGTGATCTCCGACAGCCGCAGCCCCTCGTCCAGGCACGGCGGCAAATTGTCGTACAGCGCCTTGTGGATGATGCGCGGGTCGCCCATGAAGAAGCTGCCGTGGTACTCCTCGGGCACCCGGCCCGTGGGAATCGAGGCCTTGTGGGGCATGGTGATCATGTCGTGGTGCTGCCCGTCGGTGAACAAGCCGCCCGCCAGGAAGTGGCCGGGCTCTTTGCAGCGTTCGACCAGGACCCCGCCCGCGCCGTCGCCGAAGATGGCCCGGTGCATGGGATTGTAGAACGCGGGGCCCCTCGAGACCACGGTGCCGGCCATGACCAGCACCTTGTTGGCGCCCAGGGCGATGCACTTCAGGGCGTAGTCCATGCCCGCCAGCCAGCCCACGCAGCTCATGCCGATGTCCACCGAGGCGCAGGTGGCGCCCAGCTTGTACTGGACCACAGCGGACGTGCAGGGCTCGAAGTAGTCGCCGGGGGTGGCGGACACGATGATGCGGTCGAGGTCCGTCGGGAGCACCTCGGCTTCCTCGAGAACCTGCTTGGCCGCGCGCACGATGAGGTCCGAGCACTGCTCGTCCTCGGCCGCGGCCCGGCGCTCGACCGCGCCCAAAAGCCGCTCGACCGCGCCGTTGGTCTCCTCCAGGCCGGGAATGTCGTGGTTGCCCACCACGCGCTCGGGAAGGTATGCCCCCGTCGCCGCGATCCGCGCCGGAATATCCTTGTACGAAAAGAACATGAATGCCTCTCCTTCGATACCGGTTCAGCGCATGGACTGATAGGCTCGACGCCCCTTTACCACGTGCTCTCCCATCGAAACCACCGCCCTATGTGCTCAAGGCCGAAACCGGCTACTTGCCTCCGGTCCACGCCCCAATACTCACACCTCACAACCCAATTGAAAACCCGTCTATGTCCACGCATCCGTGACCCGATGCGCATACCTCGCCGTCATAACGGGGCGCTCAGGGGGCACTGCGACCGATGGCTCGAAGGGTTGTCGCCCTTGCCCGACGGAAAACAATCGGACCGATAGGCCGCAACGGCTTACCGCTGTCGCATCCGCCTATGCAACACGACATGCAATAAGTACATATAGAATGCCCGCCCGTTACCCGAACGCGGATTATCGCAAGACGGCGAACCCTATGTCAATTAATTGATTGCCCTTCCAGCGATATTGGATAAACCGTGTGGGGAAGCCGCCCTCGGCTGCCAAGGCAATGCAAAACCTCAAGAATGCCAGCCGAGGGCGGCTTCCCCACACGGCTTATCCCTATTCTTAAGCGGTTCTCTCCAAATCGAAAACCGAAAACCGAAAACAGTCAGGCGTGCCACGTCACTTTGTAGCCCTCGTGCTCGCCTTTGGCCGCCAGCGTCTGTGTGCGCTCCAGCAGGGCCGTCACTTCTTCGCCGTTCATCGGCTGGAACGACTTTGCCGTTGCCAGGTTTTCCTTCAGCTTGGCCAGCGAATCCATCCCGCTCACCACTACCGACACCGGCAGCGTCATCGCATAGCGAAGGCACTCCGCAACTGTCACCGCTCCCGTTTTCGGAAGTCCGCCTCCCGCTTGCGTTTTCATTGCGATTACGCCCATGTTGCGTTCGAGCGCCTTGGGCAGGACCTCCTTCTGAAAGCTCTCGTAGTGCGGGTCGAAGGGATTCTCGGGCATCTGCACCGTGTCCCATGCGAATCCGCGGTCGATCATTTCGTTCAGGAAGGCGGGTTTCCGGTGGCCCGTGAACCCGATATAGCGGATCTTGCCCTGCTTCTGCGCCTCGAGCGCGAACTCGATCGCGCCCTGCGTATAGATCTTCTCCGGGTCGTCCGGCTGCACGATCTCGTGGAACTGCCACAGGTCGATCATGTCGAGGTCGAGCCGCCGCAGGCTGGTTTCAAGGTGCTCCTGTGCGGTCTTGCGGTCGCGGCCGTCGTGCTTGGTCATCAGGAACACCTTGTCACGGTAGCCGTCCTTGAGCGCCGCGCCCATGTACTCCTCGCTTTTCCCGTTCGTGTAGCTCCAGGAATTGTCGAGGAAGTTCACGCCCTCGTCGATCGCCGTGCGAATGATGCGAACGGACTCCGCCTTTGGCACGATTCCGATGTGATACCCGCCCACCCCCAGCAGCGACACCTTCTCGCCCGTGCGTCCCAGCACCCGGTAGGGCATCTCGTTTCTGATCCCTACAGCCTTCGGCGTTTCCGGCAACGAGGCCGCAACCATCGCCGCCGCCGAAACACGCATGAAATCACGACGTCCAATTTCCATGGGAGATTCCTCCGGAGGTGGGGGAGAATAGATAGTCTTCAAACCGTGCAATAAGTGTCGCAGATCCCCCCGCAAGCGCGCAACCGCCCCCAGCGGACAACATGACCCCTCAAGGGCGACTGTCTCCGCCAACGTAAGGAGAAGGGCACTTGAGAGTCTTGCCCAAAAAACAACGTACCTCCCGGAAATATCCGGGAGGTACGTTGAATTTGAGCCCGCGTCAGAACGACGCGTGGACGGGACTATTACGCGTCCAACTTTTCGAGGACGCCTTCCAACGCGTCAACCACCTGAGCAAGTTCGCTCTTGAGGGTGCCAACATATTCATTTGCGAGGGCTGGCTTCGTGGTCGTGATGGCAGCAAGATGCTTCTTCATGAAAATGTCCTTTCCCATAACCCAATGTGTGCGGCGTGGCGACATCCTTGAATGGACTGTTGCTACACAATCACGCCGACAGCTACAAAAGGACATGTAGCACATTTGGCCCTATACATTCAATAGATTACTCTCAGCGCTCCCCGGTCTGCCCTGCCCGGATACATCCAGAGTCTAGACCGCTGAAGAGGAATCATGGATTTCGGGCCTGGAGGACTCCCCCATCAAGACTTCATTGTTTTGCGTGGCTTTCTCGCCACGAAGTGATCACGCGACACCTTGCCCCAGGCTTGGGAGAGTGCGGCCCTGTCGAGGTGCGGGGGTATGGCGCTTCGATACTGCACGATCGCTTGAATATCGGGAATACGCATTGTAGACTCTGCCGGGCAGGTAGGTGCGCATTCCCATGTATGTGCGAGTATGCGGGTGCATATGACTAGGGAGTGTGGACTAATACCAAAAGCGATTGCTGTGATATCTCTATCAGGTTAGGGCCGTAAAGGGAGGATGTTCACCATGCGTTGTGTAGTAGCACTCTTGCTTATCTGTGGGTTTGTGTTCGGCGGGATCGCGAACGGCCAAGAGGCCGCCCCGGCGGCGGAAGCGCCCGAAGCGCCCGTCCAGGAAGAATGTGCGGACGGCCCCTCCACGTTCGAATTATATCTGCGCGCCACGTTCCTCAAACTCGATGTCGATACATCGCTTGTCCGCCGCGTCACGGGGGAAAAGCTGGAATTGGCCGACGAGCTGGGCATGGATTCCGAGACAGTTCCGGAAATCCGCATGCGCTGGCGCTTTGCCGAGCACCACTCCCTGACGGCTTCGTATTTCGGTCTCGATCAGTCGGGCAACGATATTTTCATTCTGCCGCTGATCGTTGACGACAACCTGTCCGGTATGTGGGGCCGCCTTGAGTCGGACCTGTCGCTCGATTACGGTCGACTGGGATGGCGCTGGGAAGTAGCAGGGCGCGAGACGGATCGCTTCAGTGTCGAGACCATCCTCGACGCGGCAATTTTTAACGTTGACGCTTCTTACAAACGCTTTGACCTGCTTAACCCGATCTTTCCGACGGATGAAGACGATGCCGACGGTACCGCCGGGATTCCGCTTGTGGGTGTGCGCGTCGAAGGAATGCCCACGGATTACCTGAATCTCTATGCGGAAGCTGCCGGCATGTCTGCGGGCAAATACGGCAATATCATCGACGGCGAACTGGGCGTTCAGATTCTCCTGGGCAAGTATTTCACGCTGGAAGCCGGTTACCGCCTGCTTTCCATTCACGGCGAATACGACTCTGACGACGACAAGGATTTCGGTGATTTCCTGTCCGGCAACTGGCGCCTGAGAAGAGTCATTTTGAACCAGATCCTTTGGAACAACGACGATGACGAGGCCGACATCGATCTGTCCGGTCCGTTCATCAGCGGCGCCATCCGCTTCTAGGGGCTTCCATCCCGACAAGTTTTTCGGAAGTGGCGGCATGCGCATTTGCGGCGCGTGCCGCCACTTTCAGTTTTGGAACCGTCTCAACGTACGCCTGCATAAGCCCGGCTCTGCTTTCCGTCCGGTCTTTGACCATTTTGCCTCTCTCATGCAAGCCTCTTTGTGCCTGCGTCGGCCACTGGATTATAATGCCCCGTCAAGAATGTTGCATTCTGGGTTAGGGTAGGGGATCGGTTGACTCGCCTTCCCAGCGAGTTCTGCCCTGTTTTGGGCGCAAAATATTCGGAGCACGGCAATGGAAAAGGTCATCATCATCGGTTCAGGTCCCGCGGGTTACACGGCGGCGATCTACGCCTCACGCGCCATGCTTGAGCCCCTCATGTTCGAGGGCGAAATCAGCAAGGACACCCTTCCCGGCGGGCAATTGATGACCACCACCGAGG
>JAVEWL010000860.1:0-2674 GCA_034004565.1 FCB group bacterium
ACGGCGCGCGCAGCCTGCGGCGTCCAGGCCCGAGCCGGCTCGGGTCGAAGCGCCGAGGCCTGAGCCTCCGGCGAGGCGGTCGACGCAAGGCCGGAGGCGGGTGCACCCGCTCCTGGGCGATATGAACGACGTGCGCCGCGCCATCGTCATGCGAGAAGTGTTGGGGCCACCGAAGGCCTTTGATTGATGCCGGGGAGAGGCTGAGGGCAACGGGGCGGCTGTTGTCCGCCTCGGGATATCCGGAGCGGGACCGATGTTTTACCTTAATATTCTGAACAACATTGCGCTGTTGGTCACCCTGAGCGTGGTGCACAACCAGATTGTCACACGCCTGAGGAAGGAAGGGTGGACGTACCCGGTTCTTTCGGGATTGCTGTTCGGAATAGTCGGTGTCGTCGTCATGATGAACCCCGTGAAGTTCATGCCGGGGGTTATATTTGACGGGCGTTCGATAATTCTTTGTGTCGCGGGCCTGTTCGGCGGCCCCATTACCGCCACGGTCGGCGCGGTCATGTGCGCCGTGTACCGCATTCGGCTGGGCGGTTCCGGCGCGTTGATGGGTGTCAGCGTCATCACGGCCTCGGCCCTGTTGGGTGTCGCTTTTCACTACTATCGGCGCAACCATCCCTCGGCCATGCGTCCGCAGTATTTGTATACATTCGGTCTTGCGGTACACTTGGTCATGCTCGCCTTGATGGGCCTGCTCCCCGGGGCCGCGCAAGCCGAAGCCTATCGCCAAATCGCCATTCCGGTGATTCTCATCTATCCCGTGGCCACTCTGCTGGTCTGCCTGCTCTTTCTCGATCAGGAGTCCCGCCTCAAAGCGCAGCGCGAACTGCGCGAAAGCGAGGAGTGCTATCGCATCCTCGCGGACTTCTCTCGCGACTGGGAGTATTGGCTCCGGCCCGACAAGAGCTTCAGGTATATGTCCCCCTCGTGCGAGCGCATCACGGGCTATGCCGCATCGGAATTCATGAACGACCCCGAGCTTTTCCTCCGCATCGTTCATCCCGACGATCTGGCCGCTTTTCTTGAGCACATGGACAATTACATCCCCGACACCGTGGATAAATCCGAGTTCGCGTTTCGTATTCGCACGAGAAATGGCGACCTGCGCTGGATCAATCACTATTGCCTGCCCGTTCACACCACGTCCGGAGCGTATCTCGGCCGGAGGGCCTGCAACCGCGACGCCACCGAGAGCAGGCGCGCCGAAGAGGCGCTGCGCGAGTCCGAGCGCCTCTACCAGTCCTTGGTTGAAAACCTGCCGCAGAGCGTTTTTCGTAAAGACTGCGATGGCCGCTTCACCTTCGTTAACGGCGTGTTCTGCCAAACCCTCGGCAAGACCCCAGGAGAGGTTCTTGGGCAAGACGACTACTCGTTCTACCCCCGCGAGCTGGCCGACCAATACCGGGCCGATGACGCCTCCGTCATGGAATCGGGCGAAGCGATTGAGAAGGAGGAAGAATATCAACCCCTCGGCGGGCCGCAAACATTCGTCCACGTCGTCAAGGTCCCCTTGCGGGATGCGGAAGGAACCGTCACCGGGGTACAAGGCCTCTGCTGGGATATCACCGAGCGCATGCGCCTCGAAGACCAACTGCGCCAAGCCCAGAAGATGGAGGCCATTGGCCAGTTGGCGGGGGGCGTCGCGCACGATTTCAACAATCTTCTTCAGGTCATTCTGGTCAATTCCGATTTTGCCCAGGGGGCATTGGCGCCCAATACCGAAGTCTGGGAGGAAATCGACGAGGTGCGCAAGGCCGCCGAGCGCGCCGCGGACCTGACCCGGCAATTGCTTGCCTTCAGCCGGCGCCAGGTCATCCGTCCGCAGAATCTCGATATGAACGAGCTTGTTCAGGGCATGCTGAAGATGCTGGGCCGCCTTATCGGCGAAAATATCGAGGTCCGATTCTTTCCGGCGGAACGGCTGGATGCGGTCCGCGTGGACAAGAGCCAAATCGAGCAAATCCTGATGAACCTCTGCTTGAACGCGCGCGACTCGATGCCCCAGGGGGGCAAGCTAACGCTGTCCACCGAGGGCGCGGTGATCGACGGGGCGTTTGCGGAACACAACGCCTGGGCCGCGGAAGGACGCTATGTTCTGCTGAGCGTGGCGGATTCGGGTCGAGGCATGGATGCGGCCACCTGCGCGCGCGTGTTCGAACCCTTCTTCACCACCAAGGGCGTGGGAGAGGGGACGGGCCTCGGACTTGCCACGGTCTATGGCATCGTCAAGCAGCATGGCGGGCTTGTCCATCTTAACAGCGAGCCCGACGTTGGTACGGTATTCAAGGTGTATTTGCCCGTGGCCGCGAGTGCCGCGGAAATCCCCGTCACCGTGCCGCAGCCCAGCGTTGAGGGCGGCGCCGAAACCATCCTTGTGGCGGAAGACGAGCCCATGGTACTCGAATTGGTCGCACGCACGCTGCGCAGTGCGGGGTATACCGTCTTGACCGCGCGGGACGGCGCCGAGGCGTTGCAGGTTTTCACCCGGCATGCCGCCAAGATTGATTTGGCGCTGCTCGATGCCATGATGCCGGGTCTGAGCGGCCGTGAGGTGATGGAGCGGATTCATGCCGAGGATTCGGTGATTCCCTTCCTGTTCAGCAGCGGCTACAGTTCGGACGCCGTACACGCCAACTTCGTCGCCGGGGAAGATCGGAAGAGCGTC
>JAVEWL010000088.1:0-12113 GCA_034004565.1 FCB group bacterium
GAATTATGAGGCTGCTGGCCAACAACGGGAACAAGGTCATGGTTGCCATCTACACCAACGACGACAAGGGCTCCCTCGACCTTGAGATGACCAGCGAGCGCCTTGCCCGCATCCGGCGCGCGGAAGAGGAAGCCGCCTGCGAAGTGCTTGGGATCCCCAAGGAGAACCTGATTTGGCTGGGCTATGAGGACGGCAACTTCGAATATGCCGATCCGCAGCGAGTCCGCGGCGAGGCCTGCCGGTTGATGAAACTGTACCGTCCGGATGCGGTTTTCACCATTGATCCCGGAGACGAATCCGAGCGCTGGCATAAGACCGACCATCGCATGGCCGCGTTTGTCACGAAGGACGCATTCATTGCGTCGGAGTGGCATCTCTACTATCCGCAGCACCTGCTCGACGAAGGCTTGAAGCCCTACCGGATTCCGCTGGCGTTTTATTACTACAGCACCTCGCCCAACTACACCGTCGACGTCACGGCCATCATCGAAGACAAGGCGAAAGCGTCTGCAAAGCACGTCAGCCAGTTCTCCCCGTCCGTCGACAAGTACACCCCGGAGATGAGCGAGGAGACGTTTCAGGCCATCCGCACCAGGGTCCTCGAAATGTCCAGGGACGGCGACAAATACGTCGAGAGATTCCGGCGCGAAGTTAATCCCTGATGCGCCAAACGGCCGGGTTACAACATATTGGTGCTCATTCGCCGCTTCAAAAGGACACCGCAGGAAAGCAACGAGGAATTACCACAGATGCGTACAACCTTCGGAGTTGAGCTGACCATGACGGCATTGGCGATCCTCGTGAATGTCATGACCCAAACGGCCTCGGCCAATCCGGCCCTCGACCACGGCGCCCTTGCCGGCGAGCGTCTCCGGGTCCTCGTGTCCACGGATATCGGAGGCTCCGACCCGGACGACCATCAGTCGATGGTGCACTTTCTGCTGTATGCCGACGTCTTCGATATTGAGGGCCTGGTCTCTTCCCCGCCCGACAAGGGCCGCGCGGCCGACATCCACGAAGTCCTCGACGCGTATGAGAGCGACTTCCCTTCGCTTCGCCGAGCGTCGTCGGCCTACCCCGCACCCGGCACATTGCGCGCGATGGTAAAGCAAGGCGCCACCGACGCTGCCCCGCCCGAGGGTTTCAGCGAGGCCACCGAAGGCTCGCGCTGGATCATCGAGCGTGCCCACGCGCCGGACGATCGCCCGCTGTACGTGCTCGTGTGGGGTTCCATCACCGACGTGGCCCAGGCCGTGCACGACGACCCAACTATCAAGCCCAAACTGCGCGTTTATTCCATCGGCTCCTGGAACACCGGCCAGGATCGCGCCGCGCGCAATTACCTTTTCAGGAATCATCCAGACCTTTGGTGGATTGAGGCAGACAGCACCTTCCGGGGCATGTACGTCGGCGGCCCCCAGGACGGCGACCTCGATAACCGGGCCTTCCTCGACACGCACGTGCGCGGCCACGGAGCCCTCGGCCAATTGCTCGTCGACAAGCTCTCCGCCATTAAGATGGGTGATACTCCGTCGGTCCTCTACCTGCTGCGCGGGACTCCCGACGATCCCGCCACAGACCACTGGGGCGGCCGCTTCGTCCCCACTGACCACGGCCCCCATTACTGGACGGACTCGCCCGACCCCGCGCTGGCCGAAGGCAAGTACCCCGGCGCCAAGACCGTAAACCGCTGGCGCAAGGACTATCTCCACGACTGGGCCACACGCATGGATAGAACAAACAAGTAAGCCCCCGGAGAACGGAGCTAAAGCGGTTCAGGATTGAATCCACAGGCTTCTTTGCGGGTTTAAGCCTGAACCGGTCCAGGCTGGAGTCTTCCCTTTTTCCTGGTGCCCACGCAAGGGACTCTATCGCCAAAGGGCTTGTATTGGGTTGCATCTTCGAGCCGCGTGACGTGGGTCGCGTGGCTTGTGGGTGGAGCTATTGGTAAAGGCTCCCCTCACCGCACCCCTCTCCCCAGGGAGAGGGAGAGTGTAACCCCGAACTCCGATTCGGGATCTTGGTTTAGGTGTAGCGCTGCGAAGAAAAAGCGAAGATCCCGAATCGGAGTTCGGGGTTACATGAATGCGGGAAAAGGCAGCGATGGGCTTTATGTCGCGTTGAGCGGAAGCCCTCACCCCTCCCTCTCCCAGGGGGAGAGGGAGGAAGACACCCACAAGCCGCGTTCCTTCGTCACGCGGCTTGAAGGTGCCACCTGCAGGAGACAAGCCACTATTACATGGCATACACAGTGCTAGGGCTTCGCGGGCGCCGCAAACAGGCCCTGACCCGTGCCGATGAGTTCGTCGGATATGGCGCGTTCGTCGTTGGGGTTCGGAATAGGGAAGTACGTGGCAACGGCGTCAGGGTCGGCGAACTCGGTCAGGATGATCTCCTTTGTTCCCTCCGATGGATACCATGCGCCGGGCATCCACACCTTTGCGCGGCACGCCATACCTCCCGGCCGCACGGAGTCGTCCGGGAACGGTCCTTCAATCGAGCCGGGATCGAGTACCATTAGCCGCGGATCGATGTTCGTCATGTCTGGATTGCGTTTCGGATTGTAGGTGAACAGCATTGGTCCGCGTGCAAGGGCCACACGGCCGTCCTGCGCCTTGCGTCCTTTAATGAGGCGGAACTCCATTGGGAAGTTCAGGTCCACCCTGTCGTTTGCCTTCCACTCACGACGTATGGCCAACAGGCCCGGTTCCGGCGTCCGCGGCGTTGCAGTTTCTCCGTTGATCGCACACTGGGCGCCCTTGCTCCAGCGGGGCGCGCGAAGATACAGCGTGAACTCCGCCGGCGTGGAAGGATTCACCTCGAACTTGATTGCGCCCGAGTTCGGATAATCCGTTTCCTGCTTCAAGGCGAGCCTAACCCCGTTCCCGAGTGCGAACTCCGCCTTCGAGGAGGCATACAGGTTTACGTAGACGCCGTCGCCACGCTTGTAGAAGACCATGCCGGGCAGTTCGGCCACGATGCGGCGGTAGTTGCAGGGGCAGCAGTAGGTATCGGTGTTGTGATACGTCCTGGGCGCTTCGAAGGGCGTGTAGTACCGTATCCGCCGGCCGTCCGGCGACTGGGCGCCAAACAACGCGTTGAACGCGCTGCGCTCCACGAGGTCGCCGTACAGTGTATTGCCGGTACGCTGCGTCAACTCGCCGCAGAGGCGCATCAAGTAGGCCGTTGTACAGGTCTCGCCAAGGTTCGTGGTGCCGGATTGTGTGTCGTGCCAGCATTCGTGGTCGCCGCAGGTACCTGAGACTGAAAGCCCGTCCTTGTCCAGCAGGAATTGGAAGACACCTTGCGTCGGCTCCCACGAACCTTCGTTCGGCGTTTCACGGTCCAGGCGAATCTGCGCAAGGCACTCGGCCATGTAGGCGTAGGCGTGACCCTCAATCTTCCCCCAGCGCCCGAGGACCAGCGGCATTCGCCATTCCGGGAGTTTTCGGTCTTCCACGACGAAGTTGCGATATTTCGCGTCACCCGTCGCATCGGACAGGAGGAGGAAGGCCTCGTCCAGGCCGGTGGTGGGCATGACGGCGCTCAAGTCTTCGGGACCGGTTCGGGGGCGCGGTTCGGCGGTCAATCTGCGGAGCAGATAGTCGGCCAGCTTTCGCGCCGCCTCCAGCGAAGCCTTCTCGCCGCAAAACCGGTAGTCGGATGTCAGCCCAAGCACCAGGTACGCCATCTCGTGCGTGTCCCAGAGGTGCTCGACGCGCGCCTCCGGTTTCATGATCCCTATGTAGCCGTCTTGTTCCTGGCATTGCAGCAGCGCGTTCACGATGTGCTTCTTGCGCTCGATGAGGCGCGGGTCATTTGTGTAGGCGGCAAGCCGGGCGAACGCATCGAGCGTCTTGCCGAGACCGACGTAGCCGTCGTTGCTCGCGCGCTCCTGAAACGGCTTGAGAAAATCCCGGTCCAGGTCAATGACCAGAAGGTTGTTGTCGACCGTAGCTTGAACGCGGCGCCCGATTTCGCCGTCCACACGGACTTCCTGCACGCCCAACGGCGTGCAGACATCGGGCGTTGCCGCCGGCGCGAGAGCGGTTCCGATGATCAGCAGCAGTGAATTGACAAGCATTGCAGGCTCCTTTCGGACGCTACTCGGACTCCACGAATACCACCAGTGTGTTTTCGCCGGGTTTCACACTCGATCCTACCAAATCGGCCCACCATGTGCTCAGGGCGCGGTTCCGGGGAAACGCGTACCGCCGAATCTCGAACGGGACTCCGTTCAGCCACGCCGACATCTGCTTTACCTTCGCGGGATCGAGCATTGGGAAGGCCATTACCGTGTGCTCGTCGAAGGCCGGTTCCGCGCCGATCGTGTAGACGAACGGCATATTAAACCGGGTCTGCGCCCAGTACGAAGCGCCTTCCAGCGTTGGCGACTCGACCGCCTCAACCGACTCGGCCATTGACAGCGGCTTAACGGCGCCCTCCGTCGACAATTGCATGAGCGTGTCCTGTTCCTCGTTCAGCGCGTTGTCGATGTACGCCCCGCGGAAGTTGAAGAGACTCTTCTCCATCGGCAACGTCACTGCGGCGCCCGAAGTCAATCCCTTCACCCAATCCTGCGCCATGCCCGTCGCAAGATCGCCGGACTGTACGGTCCATTCGCGCAGTTCCGTCGGTGCAGGTGCCTTGCGGAACTTAATCTCGAAGTACGAAAGGTTTCCATCGCACCCCAGAAAGTCCACCTTCGTTTGCGCGAAGATACGCTTCGGCTGCTTTGGCACATCGTCGTTTGGGATAATGGACAGGATTGGCTGCCCTCCATCCGGCACAGAGACGCAGAAGCGGTGAACCATCCCTTGCGCGCCCGACGTACGCATGGAATATCCCCCGGCATTCTTCTCCAGCACCGCCGGAATCCCGTAGACGCGCGGCAACACCGGCGCGGCCGGTGATACCTCGATGACCCGCACCTGCTGGGCTTCCGCCTTGAACTTCAAGACCGCGCCGTACGCGGGTGTGGGTCCTTCGGACGTGAGCACGTACCGCTCGATGGGATACAGCTCTTTCAACTCATACGAGCCCTTGGCCGTGAATCCCAACCGCTCATCCAGAGGCACCTCCACAGCGGAGGACCGGTAATTGGGATTAACAATAAAGACGTAACCATGGGAACCGTCCGAATGCCCGTACACCTCGACCCCGCCCGGCGCCGGGTCATCTCCGAGGTGCCACGTCGTTTTCCAGAGGTCGAAGTTTTCGCGCAGGAAGCCGGTCCACCTTGTGTAAAAGGCCTTCACCGATTCCGCATCGTGCGCGCTCAGCCGGTCCATCCAGGGCCGCACTTCCGCGAGGCAAAGATTAGGCGTCACGGCAATGCTGGACAGTGCTCCATACTCATAGTTGCGAATATCCGGCACGATGCTGTTCTGGCTGAAGAAATACTGGCAGTTCGTGAAATAGCGGTACGGCATGAAGCTTCGGTAATGCATGGCCGCCATCTGCTCGCGTCGCGCGTCGTCCAGAAGCCGCGTCATGTTCAGGCCCTGCCAGGGCGTGGCGATGTAGGGATCCGTGATGTACATGTTCGGATTCCACCACGCGATCTTGGGCAGGAACTCGGCCCAGTTTCCCGAGTTGGACCACACCATCATCTCCGGATTCACACTCGCCAGCTCGGTCATCATCCGAACCAGTCCCGCAACCTGGAAATAAACGCTGTCGTCCCCGGCGGGATGCCCGTGCGGCGCCGAGCACGGCGCGACGCCGAGAAAGTCCAGGCAGTGAATCTTGAAATTGTACTCGCGCGCGGCGGAAACCACGGTCTGGGCGTAGTACTCGACAAACTCCGGGCAACCGAAGCAGAACCCGCCCGCATTGCCCTGTGCATCCCGCATGCGCCATTCCGGCTTGTCGAGCGTGTTGCGGTATTCGTTGTAATGCGGGCAAAAGACACTGCTGGTCCCCGAGTAATCCCCCACCAGCACGCCCCGCTCGGCTCCATGCTTCACAATCTTCCGAATAACCTCCGGGTCAGGATCCCCCGGCGCCCAGTCAAACACCCCCGGAAACACCTGGTAATACTCCATGCCGAGGCTCGGCATCAGGTCGATTTCGCGCTCCAGAATGTCGAGGTTGAACCCGAGCGTCGGATGGTCCTTGTAGGTGGGAAAGATGACATCGCCGCCGGGCATCGTGTAGCGGTTGTTGATGCTCGCGCTCACGAACATGGGCTTCTCGAAGCGGTTCGGGAACCGGTTCTGAACGTAGGCGTCCATCGCCGCCACATCGCCCGTATCATGCCCATACCGCACCACGCCCGTTTGACGCGTCGCACCGAGTGTGAGCGAATGGCACTCGAGCGTCTCGCCCGCCCCCAGACTCCGCTCGGATGGATAGGTTATGAGAATGCCGTTGTCCGTTTTCAGCACGCGGGAATACGGAAAATCGAGCGACAGGAAGAGGCCCTTGCCTTCGCTGTGCAGGAACACCGCGATGTCCTGCAACCCGGTGGAAGCTAGCTCCGGTTCCGGCGAACCGGTGAAAGCGCCGGCGGCAACCTTCCGCACCCGCACGGGTTGGGTCGCGCGAAACGACAGTTGCTTGCACACCAGGCCGTTCGCGGGGAGCGAATACACGACGGTCCATTCAATCGGTCCCGTGCTGCCGGAAACGGTGGCGCGCGTTAGCTCTCCCCCGTTTTCTTCGACGGTTACGGTACCGTGATCCAAGGGTACCCATGCGCCGTCGTCAAGCATCAGGGCGGCGGGAGTTCCGTCGTACGCGAGCTCCGTTCCCTCAACGCGGCAGGACTCCGACACCTTGCCATCGGAATCGCGGCTCAAGATGGTTTGAAGAGCGGGCCCCCCAAGCGCCCACTCCTCCCCCGGCGGATTCTGCGACAACAAGAACAAGATTGAGGCTATAGCCCACATGGTTACCGTCCTTTCGTTTACTTCCCGTTGGACAGTAACCAGTCCTTGCACGCGTGTCAAAGCATTTTCGGCGGAAGTATCACAGCCGGGCAGGAAAAATGGGTACGACGGCACGCTTCACGCACTTCGCTACACGCGCCGCCGTACCCAGGGGGGGCTAATAAGCGGGCCGTATCGCCGCACTGCGATTCCGGCCCACGAGTCCAAGGAACGCCAACACCCGTTTGTCGGCCTTGGTTCGCATCATCCCCACTAGTACGTGCCTTCCCCTGACACTTGATACCAGACTGTATGTTCAGCCGATGCTTCCGGGAGCCGTTCCACGTGGGACTTCCGGCGCATCCTGCCGAACGTCTTATTAATTGCAACCCTCATGCCAAGTCTGCGGCAAATCCGCAACCGAAGCTTAACCACTGTAATTACATGCCTTTACGGAAAAGCTCAAGAAATCGACATGACAACCGAGGCGAGAAACCGCGTCCCAATTCCCACTTTGGGACTGCCATTCGTCCCATAGAGAGAATCGGCACCGGGTGAATCCAGGAGGCAGGCGTGCCCAGGATAGGGTGTTTCGAGGCAATCGATCCTGAATAAGGGGAAGTCTCAGGCTGGGATATTACCCCCATACATCTCCTCATTCCCATACTTCCCATTGCGGAATCGCTCGATGAAGCCGCCACACGACCGAATCGGCTACGAAACGATACGGTGCTCCGTGAGCATCCGGTAAAGTGTGCTGCGGCCGATCCCGAGCACGGCGGCGGCTTCGGCGACGTTTCCGCCGCAACGGTTCAGGATGGTTTCGATGTGGCGTTTCTCCACCTCGGCGAGGCTGAGAACCGGTTCAATGCCCGATATGACCTCCGCGGCCTTCGGAAGCGGCCCGTGGAGGTCTTCCATTCCGATGGTGTCGCCGGTGGCCCGGGTCACGGCACGGAAGATCCAGTTGCGCAACTCGCGGACATTGCCGGGCCAGGTGTGCTTCATCAGACTTTCGACCGCCTCCGGGGCGAATCCACGCAATGGATGCCGCGCCTCACCCGCCGCCAGCCGGAAGAAGTGCTCCGCGATGAGCGGGATATCCGAGGCGCGCTCGCGCAGTGGCGGCACATGAATCTCAAACCCGTTGAGCCGGTGATAGAGGTCCTCGCGAAACGCGCCGCCCCGGATGGCTTCCTCGAGGTTTTTGTTCGTGGCGGCGACAATCCGCATATGGACCTGCCGTTCCTCGCGCGCCCCGATAGGCCGGTAAATGCCGTCCTCGACCACGCGCAGAATCCGCGCCTGGTTTTCGGGGCTGAGGTCGCCCACCTCGTCGAGGAACAGCGTGCCGCCGTCCGCCAGGGACAGCAAGCCTTGTACGGTCTTCTGCGCGCCCGTGAAGGCCCCCTCGGTATGTCCGAACAACTCGCTCTCAAACAGGTCCTTGGGGATTGCCGCGCAGTTCACCACGACCAAGGGACGGTTCCGCCGTGCCGATTTCTCGTGGAGATACCGCGCGGCCAGTTCCTTGCCCGTGCCGGTTTCACCGGTGACCAGAACGTTCAAGGAGGAATGTGCCGCCGCTTCGAGGGCTTTGCGAACCTGGATAATCCCCTCGCTCTCCCCCACCATGCCGCGCGACTCGCCGGCCTTGGCACTAAGGCGCTCGTTTTCCATCCGCAACTGCTCGGCCCGATCGAGGGCGTGAATAAGGGGGGCCAGCGACCGCGCCAGGAGCACCAGGAAGGCCAGATCCGCCGTGTGCGACGCGTCGGGCATCGGCACCATGCGAATCGCCAGTGCGGCCGACGTTACGCGCCCGAACGGCATCGGCGCGGCCAGGGTGACCTTGCGGATCCGCCGCGCGCCGTCCCGGTGCGTCGACGGCACCAGCAGGCCCTGTCCGCCCCGCAACGCCGTGGAAATGGCGTCGGTCGGAACCGTGCCGCCACCGGTCGAGCCGGGCGTACAGGTGAAACCGTGTCCATCGCCGTAGCGCGCGCGTGCCACCCACAACTCGAGCGGCCCAAAACGTTCCTTCAGGCGAACCTCGAGCCGGCCCATGAAATCATCGCGATCAACCGCCTCCGACAAATCGCGTGTGGTGTCGTACAGGCGGATAAGATCATGAACCGTGCGGGGGCGCTCCCGTAGCCATAACGCTTTTGGGTCGCCGTCCAGGTAGACCGGATCGCCGTCGCTCAGGCCGGGGTAGGTTTCCTCGGTCGCCTGGCACTGCTCCACGGCCAGGCCGAGCCCGGGGCCGCCGCTAATCAGAAAAAGGGAATCCCCCAGCGCGATGTGATCCCCCGCCGTCAAAACCTTGGCGCGCGTAGCCTCGCCGTTTACCAGCGTCGGATTGCGGTTCCCCATTTGCTCCAGGCAGACAAACTCATCGTCCAGGGCAATGCGGCAGTGGCGCCGGGAGACATAACGGTCGTCCAGCGGAATATCGCATGCGGCGCTCCGCCCCAGGAGCAACCCCTTGGCGTCAACACCCCACGTTCTACCTTTGTACGGCCCTTCGACTGCGGTCAGGTAATACAAGCCAGACACCCCTGTCTTCCAAGTCCCCGATCCGTCTTCGCGCCCCTACCGAAAAGACGTCACGCGATGGTAGCACAATCATCAGCGGCTAGTTAAGCCGATACTTTCGCGCCGAATTGGATAAGGCCCATCGCGGGATATCGGCTCGATGCAAGGGAGACCTGGTGCGCGGGGTGTTTCAGGGTATGCCGCACCAGGATTTCCAAAGCAACTGGTCATTGGTGTGCACGTTGCGCAGTCTTGCCCTGCTCCGCCGCATTTGGCGCTTTGGCCGTGTGCCAGGGCGGGAGGTGGTCTTTCCAAGGCTTATTCAAGTATTTCGGGCCTCAGCATTGGATCCCGTACCTCGTCTTTACCTGGCCTCGAGTCGATTACGAGAGTATTCGCAACCTGTCCCGCATGGCTCTAGAAGCGCGCAGGGATATACCCGGTGAGCACCAGCACCAATAGGATAATTAGGACGAGGCCAAGTCCGCCGCTGGGACCGTAGCCCCAATTTCGGCTATGGCCCCAGGTGGGCATAGCGCCCACCAGCAACAGAACCAGCACAATCAACAGAATCATACCCATCGATAAACCCTTTCAACGTTTGCAGCCGGGAATGCCGCGCCATGACCGGCAAGCCACTTTAAGTCTCTGTGAAGCAATCCGCGCCTCGGCTTGACAACCTCATCGGGTCTGGTTGGCGTGGAAGCGGGACAACGCGCAGAGACAATGTTCGCAGGCGCGTGGAGGCGTCTTCAGTTAGAACCGTGCATCGAGCGGGCGGCCAGAGCCTGTGATTTGATTCGCAGCCTGGCCTTTCGCCGATCCTTGGCCAAGACTCTCTGATGACTATGTTCGAGCGCCAGGAGCACAGCTTCCGCGAGCGTCGTGACGTCGGCCTCGAGGAACCGCGGATCGCAATCCTGCGCCTCGTTCCAGTTGCGCGACCAGGCGTGGACGTCCGAGTAAACCGGCACCCTCTCGGGCTTCGACTTGCGAAAGTGCTCCACCCCCTCCAGGACGGCGTATTGATCCGGGGGCGCGGGAGTGTAAATGCTCAAGAGGTTTCTCCTTGTTTTTCTTCAAGGGGGAAAGGGATGCTCCCGGTTTTCAGGCCGGGAGCATCCCTGAAGTCTCGGAAGATGCTACCTAGCAAAGCAGTCCTACACCGGAGACTTGGTTTCCGTGCACAGGCCCAGGCTGTCCTTCACAGTGCTGCACTCTTTGGTGCTGCCCTTTGCCGAGGCGATACACGGTAGCGGCGCGGACAGGCTCTGAATGTGTTTCATGATTGGCAACTCCTTCGTTTGGGCTGAGGTTCAGTGGAAAATCAAAGGGGTTTAGGAACCCACAAAAAGCGTGAATCGTATGTGATACCCGGCCATCGGAGAGTACCCGGGCACTAATTCGCCACCACCCCAGGTACGGTCGCGAGGATCTCCGTCACCTCCTCGAGCGATACGGGCTTCACGAGGTGGTGGGCAAACCCCGCGTCCAGGGATCGCTTCCGATCGGAGTCTCGTCCGTACCCGGTGAGGGCGACCAGCATCACATCCTGTAGTAAGGGATTCTCCCGCATCCGCCTGGCCACCTCGTAGCCGTCCCAGCCGGGCATCCCAATGTCGAGGAGCACCACGTGGGGAGCGAACTGCAATGCCTCCGCAAGCGCGGCCGGCCCGTCGAACACGGCTCGCGCCTCGTAGCCATCCTCCTGCAGCAGGAGCGCAAACGATTCGCCCACATCCACATTGTCGTCCACCACCAGAACGCGCCCCGAATTGGGATGAACGCCTTCCTTCCGGGGGGGGATGGGCATCGGCGGTGCGTCGGGAGGCGGCCCCACGGGCAGGCGCACAATGAACTCGCTGCCGTGTCCCAGGGCGCTATGAACGTTGACCATTCCGCCGTGCATCTCAACCAGCTGTTGCACCACGGCAAGTCCGATCCCAAGGCCTCCCTGTGAGCGGCCCAGCGACCGATCCGCCTGCGTGAACAAGTCGAAGATGTGCGGAAGCAATTCGGGCGGCATGCCCACACCCGAATCGCGAACGGCCACCAGGCACTCTTGTCCGTCCTGCCGTGCGCTTATCGAGACGGTGCCACCGTCGTTCGTATACTTCGCGGCGTTCGTAAGCAGGTTCACCAGGACTTGGTCCATGCGAGCGGCATCGGCATAAAGCCAGATCGGATCCGATGGCAGCGTCACGGATATTTCGTGGCCGTGCTGACTCAGCAGGGGGCGCACTGTATCGACTGCCCGGTTCACGACGCTGTTCACAGCCAGGGGTTCGCGCTGCAGGCGAATCCGTCCGCTGGTGATGCGCGAGACCTCGAGGAGATCGTCGACCAGGCGCGTGAGAAGCCCCACCTGGCGCTCGATGGTGCTCCGGGCTTTGAGTTGGATGGGATTCCCGTCCTGTTGAAGCTGCAGCAGGTGAACCGCATTGGCCAGGGAGGCGAGCGGGTTGCGTAGTTCGTGAGACAGCATCGCGAGAAACTCATCCTTGCGCCGGTGAAGATCGGCAAGGGATTCCGACTGCTCCTGCGCGCGCTGTTCCAGCGCGCGCCGCGCGGTGATGTCGCGAATGTTGCATTGGATTACGCTCTGCCCCGCCTCGTCGTACACATTGCTGACGAACTCGACCTCGACCTCGCGCCCGTCCTGCGTGGCGAGCGGCATGTGTTCGTAGCGAATGTACTTCTTCG
>JAVEWL010000089.1:0-12111 GCA_034004565.1 FCB group bacterium
TCTCAGTAGTTATCGCACCCGAAGCAATTGCAGTAGCGCCACCGGCTGTGCCAATGGCGATCTTCTGAACTGTTCCCCAACCCGTTCCCGCTTGGGGACCGTCCATGATGTTATTCCAGCCATGGCCCCAGTTCTCGGGATTCGAACTCCCGTAAGGCCCGGGGAGGTCCCACAGGAGACCCGTGGGGTCCGTTCGGCTGACGGGATTATTCCCACAATACCCATAGAGGTCGGTGTGGCCGCCGGCAAACCCAATCGGATCCTTCGCGGTCCATCGGCCGGTGTCGGGGTCGTAGTCGCGGTAGCCGAAGCGCACCAGGCCCGTGGCGCGATCGTGCAGGCCGCCGGCGAAGCCGAAGGGCACCCGCAGGCCCGAGGCCGTTTCGCTGAGGATGTTGCCGAAGGTGTCGTAGGCGATCTGGTGCACGACGGCGCCGTTGGCGTTCAACACCGCGCGCAGGCTGCCCACCTGGTCGTAGGCCAAGTAGTAGGTCGCCCCGCCCTGGACCATCTTCACCGGCAAGGGACCGCCGGCATACTCAAAGCGCGCTACGAGGGCATCGGCCCCGTCGTAGACAGCCAGGAGGCCCGTGAGGCCCGCCCAGAGGTATTTTTCGGTGATAACGCCGTTGACCTTCTTGGCGATGCGCTGCTCACCGGGGTCGAGGACGTATTCGATGAGCGTGGCGTCGGGCAGGGTGACGCTTTTCAGCGCCCCGTTGCGGGTATAGCTGTAGGTCGTGGTGTCCTGACCGATGGTTTTGGTGGCGAGGAACCCGTCCTCGTCGTAGGTATAGGCCGCGGCCCCGGCGCTGAGCAGGCGATCCTCGGCGTCGTAGGTGAAGACGCGGTCAACGATGCCTCGCGAGGCGTTGGTCTCGAGCGTGCGGCGGCCGTTGGCGTCGACGGTATAGGCCTCGTCCGGCAGGCCGTTCCTGGTCACCGTGGACAGGTGCCCCAGGGCGTCGTAGGTGTAGGCGTAGGTGGTGGTGATGCCGCCGGCGATCTCGGTCTTGCCGGTGATGCGCCCCGCGTTGTCGAGCGTGGTGCTCCACGACACGGTGCTGCCGTTGACCACCGTGGATACGCCCGTGGCCTCGCCGTAGCCGTTGATGGCCGACGTGACCGTGACGGCGCCGTCGCTCAGGGAGACCAGCAAGCCGTTCTGCGCGTCGCGCGTCAGGGTAAAAGCGCCCGCCCCGATCAGCAGGTCATCCGCATCGTACGCGAAATTTTGCGTCGCCCCCGCATAAGCAATCGAAGCCACCGAGAAATCGGCGTTGTACGCCATGGACACCGTCTGCCCCAGCGTGCCGGACAACGTGCGCGACGTGACCAGGTCGCCGTCGTAGGCAAACGTCACCGACTCGGTGCCGCGCGACACGGCGCCCAGGCGCCCGGCGGTGTCGTAGGCGATGGCCGTCGTGCCGTCGGGCGTGACCACGCTATCGAGACGTCCCAGCGCGTAGTTGTATTGCAGCACCGCCGTCGAGGGAAGGGTGACTTCAATCAAGCGGCCGCCGCTGTCGTAGGCGTAGGCATAGGTCCGGTTCAGCGGCGTCGTATACGAAGTGCCCCGGTTCAGATTGTCGTACCCGAAGCTGTGGACGGCTTGGGTTGGCAGCGTGACCGTTTCAAGATTGCCGTTGAGGTCGTAGTCGAAGCCTATGGGCGGCGTGCCGTAGGCTTGGTATATTTCCCCAATCCGTCCCAAGGCGTCGTAGCAATAGGACACCATCCCTGTGACCGGCTCGGACACCGACTCCAGATTCCCCGCCGCGTCGTAGGCGAACGTGACCTCCCGAGTCGAGACCGCCGTATGGGTCAAGCGGCCGCGCGTGTCGTATTGATACGTCACGTCGTACAGCCCCGGTACGTGACTGGACGTCACCAGCAGCGTGCCGGTATCGTAGAGAGTCGTGCCCACGCGGTTCAGCGGCGAGGTCGAGGTCACCGTGCCCGTTACCAGATCGTCGTCCACGGTCCAGACGCGTGCTGCGGACGTAAACGGCTGAACAATCCGCGTGTATACAATTTCATCGAATACGGCGTCCGCATCGTTGGGGTCGTCTTTGAATTCCCTGTTCCAACGGGTCTCGGCCTTGAGTCCGCTGGGCATGGAAACCGAGAATGCGTCGAGTTTCTTGAATTGGTAGAGGGGATCTATCGCGTACGAGGCCGAAATGCCGGTCCCCGTGGGCAGAGTGACTTTCTCGCCGCATTCCCCGGGCGTTTGCTCGTACGTGGTGACCAGACCCGCCGCATCGGTGATGCTGGTTTGGACCGCGCCCGAGGGCAGGACCGTATTGTCGTACGAAACCTGATCCTGTTCCGGTGTCAAAGCGGAATAAAGTTCTGTTCCCGATAGGCCCGCTTGACCCGAGAAATTCCACAGATGCGACAGGGGATCCAGAACCGATTCCACGCGTCCGAAGGAGTCATACGTGTTCTCATACGCGCGGCCGTTGGCGCTGATGCTTTCCATGAGCCCGTCCGCGGCATATGTCATCGAGTAGCCGCCATTGTCGGGATAGGAAACTCCGGTCAGGTGGTTTGAGGCATCAACGGTGAGCTGGGTCACGACGCCGTCGGACGACACAATTGCGGTGGGTGTCCCCTGTTGATTGCGCTGAATCGTCATAGTTTCACCGAACAGGTCGGTTATGGAGACGAGCGCGCCGTTCGAGTCGTAGGCGTACGTAAGCAGCGTCTTCCCGGTTGCCTGGTCGACCGTACGCAGGTGCTTGCCGGCGGCGTCCATGACGTACACCATTTCGCTTGCTTCGGCGAATGTGTACTCGCCGCTCTCGATGGGGGTATCGAAATGCAGAAGGTCTTGACGTACCCCGAGCCCGGAGGTGATCCTGCGAACGACCCAGTTGTTGCAGTCTGAGATGTAGAGGTTTGAGAGCGGATCGAGGGCAAGCCCGTAAGAAGTTCCGGACAGGCAAGCGAGCCGCGCGTAGTCACCGTCGCCGGAGTAACCCGCTTCTCCCGTTCCGGCGAAAGTCGTGATGATTCCGCTGGTATCTATCCTGCGTATGCGGGCGTTTTCCGAAAGGTAGACATTCCCGGTCGTATCGACCGCAACGGCAAACGCGTCTTGCAGGTTGGCCAGCGTAGCCAGGCCGTTGTCGCCGGTTCCGCCGCTGCCCAACACCCCTGTGCCCGCGAAGGTGGTGATGATGCCCGTTGTGTCGACCTTGCGAATCCGGTTTACGCCAGAGATGCTCGCAATATAGAGGCTGCCCGTGGCATCGATGGCTAAGTCGCGGGGACCCTTGACTTGGGCCAGGGTAGCGCGCCCTCCGTCTCCGGAATTACCTGTACCGCCGTTTCCGGCGTAGGTCGTGATGATGCCCGCCGGACTGACTTTGCGTACGCGGTGGTTGTTCGTGTCGGCGATGAAGATATTTCCCTCGGGGTCGACCACCACCCCATGAGGCCGATTGAGCATGGCGCTTACCGCCGGACCATCGTCGCCACCGAAACCGTTTCCCGCACCGCCGGCTACCGTCGTGATGATGCCGTTCAGATCCACCATCCGGATGCGGTCGTTTTGGGTATCGGCGATAAACACGCGGCCGAGCGCGTCAACCGCGACATCCCGCGGCGAGTTCATCTTCGCCAAGGTGGCCTCGCCTCCATCGCCGAAGTAACCGCTGGTGCTACCGGCGAAGACTACCCCCACCTCCTCCCTGTTTACTTTGAACACCCGATTCAAAGCCATATCCGCCACGTAGAGGTTTCCCGCCGCATCCACGCACACCCCTTGAATGACCGCGTATGCAATGCGATTGGGATTCTCTCGTTGAACGGTATCGATGATCGAGGATGGGTTCGCGACTGTCGTGCCATCCCCGCGCTGCAACAAGGGTAGTCCGCGAGAGTCCAGCCGATGGTGATTGGACAAGGTCCAGCCGATGGCAAACGTATCCGGGCGTTTGGCGGAGGCTACCTGTATGGGCGCGAATGTCCGAGTGGATATGAAATCCATGCGCGCGGGTATCATGGTGTAAGTAATCCCAGGCGCGGCGAAGGATCGAGGTTGCAGCTGCGCAGGGTTTAATCCACCGGCCCCCCACAAAACGCAGTCATACACGAACTCGACGCGAATATTTGCCCGGGCCTGGGGCAGGCTCCGGCCAAGCCAATCCAGGCCGTCCCATTCAAACTCGGCGGTCTGATTGAGTGCGGGCGCGAAAACTTGCCTGAATTCTCGCCCCCCCACCTCGACAATGGCTCTCATTTCCTTCAAGGAACTGGGAAGCGGCCTGTCGTCGCTCACCGGCACGGTGATGACCGTCTTGAAGCCCTCGGTCCGGTCGCTCGCGTAATGGAGGGTTAGTCCGGTTCCGGCAATGGGAACATCTTCGTGAAAGGCGCGCCCCTTGTGCGTGACGGTTCCGAACCCGCCCGTGCCTCCGTTCGCGCCGCCGCCGTTGCCACCACCAGCACCGCCGTTGTCGCCGCCAGAACCCGGAGTTCCAGAGGGCGTAGGCGGAACCGCGTCGCCAGGAGGTCCATAGGGCCAATTGCAGTCCCACGGCGAGAAGTGCGTCACTTCAACTCGCCAAAAGACGCTGCCCACGGCGTAAAGCTGGCTATTGGCGAGGCCCAGAACCTCATCGGCCGTCTGGCTATCGCCGTCGAGGTCGTCCGCGATGTTGTCGCCGGTAGCGTCAAGCGCATCCACGATGCCGTCGGCATTGGCATCCAGCAGCTTCACGACCACGCCGTCGATCTCCGGCTTCCAGACGCCCTCCTCGCGATCGTAATACCCGACCGGCACAAGCTGACCGACCGCAAAGCCAAGAAAGTTCTCGGTCCACATGACGACCGGTTTGGTGAATTGAATGTGCTCTGCCTCGTCGACGCTGAGTTCGACGCAGTAGGTGTAGGCCGATGTGGGCGGAAGTTGCGCGGGCATGGATTCCTCGCTCCGGAATTCCGTGGCCCGCACGGTGAGACTGTTCAATTGCTTCACAACGTTACCGTTGGCATCGACCTCGTTGGCGACGGTATCGCCGGTAAGGACCAACGTGCACGCGCGCGCGCCGTCGGAATCGGATACGGGTGTGCTCCGGTGCGCGTAAACCGAGGCGGCGTTGCCATCCGGAACAATCGTGGTTGAAGCGCTGTCTTCCGCGAGCAACGTTACGGGAGCGACGATGGACACATCGTTCCAAGTAATTACTTGCGAGCGATGGGAGGTGATATAGCCCGGCTTGGTGAAAACGGCCGTTAGCGAAGCGCCGCCCTCGACGGGCAACGAGAAGCGTCCGGCGGAATCGGTATAGGCGGTGCCGAATTCGGCATGGTGTAATACGGTCACGGCAACACCCGGGATGGGCGAATCGTTGATGTCCCGCACAAGCCCAGTAATCACCGCGAAACGCTCGGGATCGTAGTCCGTAATTTGGGTGTCCGCCGGAACGAGGTCGTCGTAAAAGCTGCCGAAGGAAGCCTCGGGCTGCGGCTGGAAAGGCACCCCCGCCCGCGCATAGTCCACTTTCAGTTCAGAGTCGCTGCCGGCTGCGGTGGTCACCGTGAGTTTGACGGCGTAAACCCCGGGCGCGGTAAATTCGTGCGTGGGATTCTGGACCGTGCTGTCGGTAACGCCGTCGTTGTCAAAGTCCCATGCCCAGGCCGTGATGGCCTCGCTGCCGGGGGACGAAGCATCGGTAAAGCTCGCCACAAAGGGCGCGCGGCCTGTCGTGGGCGTGGCCGAGAACGCGGCCGTGGGCAATGCCTGGACGCGCACCACATCGGTCATGGTTTCCGTGTCGCTGCCGATGGCGGACGTGACGCTCAGCGTCACCGTGTACGAGCCGGCCGTTGTATACGTGTGAAGCGGGTTTTGGGCGGTGCTGTCGGTAATGCCGTCGTTGTTGAAGTCCCAGGCCCACGCGGTTATGGGCGCGCTCCCGTTTGCGGAGGCGTCCGTGAACTGGACGTGCAGCGGCAGCAGGCCGAGCGCCGGCGACAGCGTAAAGGCGGCCGTGGGCAGTTCGAGGAAGACCGCCGTGACAGTCTTATTGCCGTCCATCGTAACGGACACCGGATTCAATGAGCCGGTGGCGGCGCCTTCCCAGTGGTCGAACACCCAACCCTCCGCGGGAACCGCCGTCACAGAAACGGGATCGCCCACAGGGTAAGATCCACTCGCGGGGGTAACCGTACCGTTGCCGACGGAGGCGGTGGTCAAGGTGTAGGAGTTGACGAAGACGGCGGTGACCGCTTTGTCGGCGTCCATTACCAGTTCGGCTGGATTCGTCGAACCCGTCAGCGCGCCCTCCCAACGCTCGAAGTGCCAGCCCGCATCGGGGACGGCGGTCAGGGTAATCGGCGTGCCGATGTCGTAAGCCCCGCCGCTTGGCTCGACCGAGCCGTCGCCTTCGATGGTGATGCTCAGGCTGTGGGTCTGCACGAAGACGGCCGTGACCGCCTTGTCCTCGTTCATGGTCAGATTAAGCGGATTTGCAGAGCCGGTAGCGTCCCCTTCCCACTGCACAAAGCGCGCTGCGGTGTCCGGTGTCGCCTCGACGCCCACGGGGGTACCTTCCGTATACGGGCCGGTAGGCGGAGTGGCGGCCACCGTGCCCGGTCCTTGCGCCGACAAGCTCAAGAGGTACAGCGGCGTGCCCGTGAAATAGGCCCATACATCCCAGTCGTGTACCATGCTCAAGGAATACGGATTCTCCGAACTGCTCCGTTCAATCGGCGTTACGGGCGGGTCCACGTGCTGCCGGGCCAGCCAGCGGTCGAAGGAACACCCGCGCTTGGGCGTGGCCACCAATGGGACCGTGCTTCCGAAATCGAAGACTCCGCCTTGTGCGGGCGCAACGGTGCCGCCCCCGTCGATACCCTCAATCGCCAACGTCTTGGGCCCGAAATCGGGCTGGTATTCGTATACGCCGATGTCGTATTCCGTGCCGCTGCCGTCCACGCCTCGATCCGGAGCGTCCAGGGGCCGAGGACTTCCCTCGATATCGGCGCTCGGAGCGCCCGTCCCGATGCCCGTGTCCACGCAGGCCGAGTCTTCGCGAAGCCGGAAGTCGCTAACCGAATACGAATCGCCGACGGCCACATACGACGTGGCATCGCCGATAGCCGCCTCGATGCTTGTCCCAGTGTTGGCCGTGATGAGGCCACGGCGCCGCTGGGTGGTGTCGCAATTGATTAGGAGCCCCACCAGCGCGCCCGGCTCGTAATTGGCGTTGTCGTCCGTAAATGTGGTCCGGTGCGTTGTGGAATCGTATGCCGGCGCCGCCGTCCACACGCCGCTGCCCACTTCCGAGAACAGCGGATCGCCGTCGAGGTTGCCGCTGGCTCCGACGACGTTACCGTTGATCGCGTCCGCCCCGGTGAACTCGGCGTACTGTTCGCGGTCGAAGTAATCGCCGTCCGGATTCGAGCGGAACAGGCAATTGGAGACTTCGTTGTCCCCGGCCGAACCCTCTTTCACCGCCGTCTGTGTATTGTCGAAGAACACGGTATTGCGCAGCGTAAACCGGCCGGAGTTGGCGGTCAGAATGGCTCCGCCCTGGCTTGTGCCCGCAGCGGTATTCGAGATGAAGCTGCAATTGAGAACCGTGGCTGCCGAGGTACCCCGCACGTACAGCGCATTCCAGGCATTTCCGGCCAGCAGGCAGTTCGTTAATGCGGGCTGACAGGCGCCGTTAAGATACAGGCCGTATTGGGCGTTTCCCACAAGGAAGGAGTCCACCACCGTGGGTGAACCGTAGTCCGACAGGATGCCGCACGCCGCATTCGCGACGATCCCGCAGCGTTCGATGTGCGGCGACCCGTAATAGCAGTAGATGCCGTCGTCGCCGTTGTTGTGGATGAAGCAGTCCTCGATAACCGGATGGGAGCGGTAGCACCGGATGCCTTCCATCGGATTGCCCCGGAAGACGCAATTGGCTATCACCGCCGTCGCACCCACATCGACGAGCCGCAATCCCGCCTGCGTGCCGCCCTTGACGATGAACCCCTCGAGCCGTATGCCGGTAATCGCATTGGCGTAGACCGTCTGCAACTGGCCGGCGGTGGCCATCAATTCCACGGGATACGCAACGGGATCGCGTTGGTCCCGCAGAGTCTCCGTTCCGGCAAAGCCGCCGTAGAGCGCAACGCCCTGCTTGAGCGTAATAGACTGAACGTAGGTACCCGTGGCGACCCAGATCTCGTCGCCCGCCGCCGAGGCGGTGATGGCTTCGCCCACGGTCTTCTTGGCCAGAGTCCACGAAGCCCCGTCGCCGCTCGCGGCAACACGGGAGTCGGTAAACCACACCGCCGCCAACGCCGGAGGCGCGGCCAGCAACGCAATGAGCACCGCCGCGAACCAACGTTGGACGCGTGAACGACACGATTGTGTGCGCCGAAACATGATGATTTTCCCCTCCGCGTAAGGATCGCTTCCGCCCCTGACAATTGGATGCGTTAGCCAGGCATCCCGCCGGTCACTTCAAGGCCCCGCCCGGATAAGGACTGCGGGATTCTGGCAACACCCCAAACCCCTAAGTTCCCAGCACCGGACCGAGAAAAATAGACATACCCTGAACATATTCTAGAGACATCTACTTGAATCGCAAAGATACTAGCATAGATAGATGCTATTAGGCAAGCAGGCGGGACGAGGGCGGAATTTCCCAATACCGGCCGAGGCTATTCGAGGGATCCGGGGGAGCGGGCGGCGAGCGTCCACACGAATAGCCTCGATAAACGGCAAAAGAACAGGAAAGCGCTCCTTTTCCTGTGTGGCGGGTTTATTCGCTGGAAACTTCCACCTTCTTGGGTGCGTTCTCGGCGAGCAGGGCGAGCAGGCCGTTCCTCAGCCATTGGGCGCCCTCCTCCGTCAGGCCCACCAGGAGGGGCAGTCTTCCTTCGTCGGTGACGAAAGCGAGCACGCGGCTTTGCACCTGCACCTCCTCGATGTCCAGCGTATTGAAGGTCCTTACTTCCTTTTCCAGGGTTCCTCTGCGGTTCAACCTTGTGATGCGGATCCGGTCCGGAGTGACATAGAGCTTGATCGTCCTGGGGCTGTTGAGATACAGGGCGGCCACGGCGATCAGTGCCATCAGCGCGACCGGCGCGCAGAACGTCAGCATAATCAGAAAGAACACAAGCGCCGCCACGAGCGCCTTCATCTCCATTTTCCATATGGGTGTCAAGGTAAAGACCGTGGCGTCTCCGTCAATGGCCAGCTCGATCCCCGCGGGTATGACGGCATGCGGGTCAAACGCAACCGCTACCTTTCCCTCCAGGACCAGCTCTCCCGCCGACTTGTCGAGATCCCGCGCGTCGCGGGTCACATTCGCCGGGCCGGTCTCGCCGCACTGCAGTTCTTCCTTTACCGCCGGTTTGCCGAGGATTCGCGCGTAGTCCTCCCACATCCGCCGCAGGTTATTCTTCGGGAGGAACGTAGCTCCCAGGGCCAGATTCGGCGAAATGGGGCCGCACTGTTCGAAGAGGCAAATGGACCGCGCGGGGTCGCTGTGGCGAAGGACTATAAACGCGAACAGGCGTCGGCTCTTTCCGCTGCCCCGGATTTCCTCCTTCGCGAGGACGCAGTCGTAGTTGGCCAGGGACTCCGTCCACACCGTGACGGATCCCCACAAGGGCTTGCAGCTCACCGTCACGCTGGTGGCATCGAGGGATATTTCGTGCCGGGTCAGCGCCAGCTTGAGCCCGTACAGAAACCCCAGCAGAAGCCCCAGGGCGCCAACGGCAAGAATCGAAACGATTGCGGCAAGAGGCAAGCCGGGAGCCACTTCGGAAGCGACTATCAAGGCCGCGATCGTAGCCACGGTCGCCCCTATCGCCGCTCCAAACACAATCCCCACGCCGCTGCCCAGCCTGCCGCGGGTCGAGCGACGTACAAGGCCGCTTTCCAGTTCTTCCGGCATGATCTTCCACACAATACCCGCCGTCGCCGCCTCGCTGCCCTTAGTCATACCCGTGCCCTCCCCGCGCGTGCGAGTGGTTCGAACCCCGATTCGGCACCATTGGGACCGTTTACGCCACCCCCGATAAACCATCCCGTCGACAGTATCTCAAAACCAATTATAGTCCCAGGCCCCGACGGCTGGAAAGCGCCCTCCGCACGGGCTCTTGTGTAACCCCGAATTCCCATTCGGGGCATTATCCGGCCTGCCTGATTAAAGCGATCTATTGATGTATACCTGTAATACAAGAAACGACGCGTCTTCAGGCCAAGCGCGCCTTTGCCGCGCAGCTAGAGCACGATGCGGCCAAACTGGATGCCGAGGCGGTTCTCACCCGGTTCTTGTCAAAGGGGGCCGCGAGAGCGGCTTCCATCTGGGCCGTGCCGGACCGGGCTGCCTTCGGCCGGTGCGGGAACAAGCATCGTCTGACGAGCTTTATTGTTAGCCTTTGGTGTAAAGACCTATTGACGTAATATCAGGAATCCACTATACTGGCGCACCAAAATGCGGGTTGCTTTTGGCGGACGATCGGTAACTTGCCGGGACGAGGAAATGCCATGGCGCGCAGGGGCTTTACGCCAATCGAGTTGCTGGCCGCGATTGGCATCATGGCGATTCTGGCGGCGATCCTCCTGCCCGCGAATTCGCGCGCGCGCGAATCGGCCGACCGCGCCACCTGTCAGAAAAACCTCAAACAGCAACCCCTGCCCTGCCGGGAAGGCGAACGAGTTTCCCGGCCCGGGCATTGAGGAGCACATATGGGTTTCCTGGATCGGGGCACACCCGAAGAGCGCCTCGTCATATACGCCGCCCGCGACGAACCTGCCGCTGAAACCCTCCAGCGCGTGCACGAGCTGCTTCAAAGGGGTGTGGACGGCGACCGTCTAGTCGACATTTGCCGGCGCACAAAGACCTGGACGATGGTGTTGGAAACGTTCCGCGCTTTGGATGGAGATTTGCCCGCGTCCGCTCAGGGGAGTCTTGCCAAGCTCGAGCGGCTCAAGCGAAGCGTATGGTATCCGCATCTTCTCGTTCTGTCCAAGACCCGGCAAACCGTCCGGACCTTGTTGCGGGAGCGCGGCCTTCCCTTCACCTTCATCCGGGGTTTGAACTTCGCGGAGCGCTATTACCGTCATCCTCACAACCGGATCAGCGGAGACCTCGACGTTCTGCTGCCGGAAAACGTTTGGCGCGAAGCGGAAGCCCTATTCATCGCGTCCGGATTCGCACAAGGGGAGCCGGAGCGCGTGGCGGAAGCAAGAAGAATGTACATGGGACAGGTGGAATTGCTGCATCGGCAGTCGAGAGTATCGCTTGACCTCAACTGGCGGATGACGGGAAACGCGGGAATCGGCGATGTATGCGTCGATATGGACGAAATGTGGAAAAGGGCGATTCCCGCCGGCGACTCGGAGCTGAGCCTTTCCCCCGCCGACTGTTTATGGGATCTTGTTCGTCACGTTGGCCACGGTCACGACTTCGGACGGGGAGGACTGATTGTTCGCGCGTGTGCCGATGTCAACGCCCTTATGAGAAAAGCCTCGGATGAGGTGGATTGGGAGTATCTGCGCTACCAGGCTCGAAAGGGACGTTTCGTCAGGATTTGGGCCTTCTTTTCTCACTTCTACGATTCCCGTTACTGCGAAACAGGCGACGTCAGACTCGCCGATTGCGTGCCCGAGGCGCGGCAGCGCAGCACGGCCCCGGAGCGCGAGTTGTTTTTCGGAAGCATCATCGGGCCGCGGGCCGTGGCCGGCATTTCCAACGGCAACGCGCGCAACGTTTTCATCCATACCAATCTCGCGCTGCTGGCAAAGCTCTGGGGGGTGGACACGTTTGCAGGTCTGGTGGGCATTCTTCGCGGCCTGCTCTGGCCTTCGGAGTGGGAATGGCGTCTGCTCACGTCCAGCGCGGCGCCCGGATTTGGCCTTCCACAGAGAATGCGGTTCTGGGCGGACCTTTCTATGGCCTTGCCCGGTATCCTTGCCGGATCGCTAATGCGTCTTGCCTGGGGTATTCTCTGGGCACCGGCGGTTCTTTGCCGGCCGAGGCAGAAGACACGGTGATTTAATCGGGACCCAATCGTCTTCCGGACTCTTTTGCGGTTGTGTGTTCCCGCGGATTCTCACTGGCTTGGATGGGATAGCGCACCTCTTCGAGG
>JAVEWL010000090.1:0-12108 GCA_034004565.1 FCB group bacterium
CGTCTACCGCACGGGGGTGCCGCATACGACGCGTCAAGGCGAGCGTATCGCCGCCTACGCCCCTGAAACCTCCTTTTTCCCCATCGCGTGCTGGGGCGTGCCGCAACCCGGGGATGTCTACGGCCACGTCTACGATTGGAGCGTGCTGAAGAAGGCCGGGTTCAACACCGTCTGGCCGTGGCCGATGCCGGTTGCGGACGCCTTGGACGCCGCCAAGCGAGAGGGCTTTCAGGTTGTGCTCATGAACGAGCTTGACGAGGCCACCCTCACGCAGGTTAGGGAGCATCCGAACCTTCTTGGCAACGTCTGGATGGACGAACCGATCGGACGACTTGGCTCGGCCGACATGGACGCTCTCTACGGCAAGTTCACTGCCTACAAGGAAATGGCCAATCGGGTCGCCCCCAATATGGCCGTGTTCATTAACGATGCGCCGTGGACCATGGCGCCGGCCACGGAGTGGTGGGTGAAGTGGAACACCGCCGGCGACGTCTCGTGTCACGACAACTATCCGATCTGGCCCGTGACGCATTCGCTTGCCTTCGGGAACGGTGGCTCCGGTCCCAACGGCATACCGCAATCCGTTTCGCTTGCGGTTCAGTCGAATCGCGAATCGAAACCGGTCTGGCTGATTGTCGGCGCGTTCGTGGCCTCCGGACCGCCCGACGCGAGCTTCCCATTCCGGCACCCGACGCCGCAACAGTTGCGCGCGCTGGTCTACAGCGGAATCGTTCACGGCGCCACGGGGATAGTCTATTTCGTATGGGACAGCTACGTGTCGCGCGACGGCGGGGTCATCGGCATGTCGCCCAATCCCGACGTAAAGTACGGCACCATGAAGACGACCGCGACGCCGATGCAGATGGTCATGGCCAGGGCGCTGTGGGATGCCGCTTCCACGATCAACGCGGAACTCAACGAACTCGTGCCCGTGTTGTTGTCGCCGACGGTTGGGGTCGATGTTGCGTACACCGTCGAGTTTACCGGCGAAGCGAAATCGCCCACGCCGATCCGGGCTCTATTGAAGCCGGATCCGCAGGGCGGCTATGTACTCCTCGCCGTTAACCTCGACAACGCGCCCTTTAATGTAAAGGTGGGTTTCCCGAAGCCCTTCCAGTCGGTTGAACCGCTTTTCGAGAACCGCTCGCCGTTGACCCTCGAGGCGGGAGCCATGCAGTTCTCCGACGCCTTCGAACCTTTCGACGTCCACATATACCGCGTTCAAGTTGCCGCGCCGTAGAACGCCGTTGTGGTTGTGTGGGACCTGCCGTTTCAATAGACTTTAGTCAGCACTCGGGTTTGGAGTCGGCCTCGCCGTTGAATCGAACTGTTGCAACCGGGCGACTTAATGCCTGCAAGAAGGAAACGCATGAAACGCTTACTGTCGCTGCTGCTCATTCTGGCTTCGCTGGGACTCAATGCGTGCGTGCCCAAGGAAGCGGTCCCCGCGCCGCCGCCCGCACCCAAGGATCAGGCCGCGCCGCCGCCGAAGGCGGAATCGCTCCAGACTCCCAAGGTAAACCGTTCACCTGAAGTGAAGCTGCTCGATCGGGAAGGCGCGGGCGAGCTCTACCAGGTGGGCGACTTGCGTGTCTGCGTGATGGAAGGCACGCCGGAGGAAATGGGCTTCCAGCAGGGAAGGCTGCTGGCTTCGAGCATCCGGCACATGGTGAACGAGGGCTACCTTCAGAAATCGCTCTACGCGCGGGGGTACACGCCGGAATACGTTAACGAGCAGTCGGAACGCATGGCGAAGAATTTCCCGCCGGAATACCTCGAAGAAATCAACGGGATCGAGAAGGGTCTGCGGGCGGCGGGCGAGCAGACTATCGGCGCCAAAGAGATTCGCACTGCCGCCACCGTTGCCGAGATTCAACACCACGCCCCGAACGCGCCGCCGCAATGCTCGAACTTCGCCGTCTTCGGCAAGTGGACCACGGACGGCCGCCTGCTCCACGGCCGCAATCTCGACTGGAACATCAATGGAAGCGCGCAAGACGATGCCGTGGTGCTCGTTTGGCGGCCGAAGGGGGGCACGCCGTTCATGATGCCGACGTGGGCGGGGGCCATCGGCGGGGTCAGCGGCATGAACGCGAAAGGGATCACGATCGGCGAGATGACCTCGTCGACGGAAAACGAAAGCTACGACGGCCTGCCGCTTTTCCTGATTATGCGCCGCATTCTGGAGAAGGCATCGACGCTTGACGAGGCCGTGGCGATCATGCAGGCGGGGCCGCGCACGTTGGGCTGGAACTTTGTGGTCGGAGACGGCAAGATTCCGGATGCGCGCGCGATGGAAGTGGATGCCCAGACCTGCGACGTGTTCGCGCCAAGGGACGCGAGGGAAAGCGCAGCCACCGGCGCCTGGGCCATGGAAGACGCGGTTCGACGCACGAATCATCCCTGTGGCGAGACGCAACTGCGCAAGGTGGCGGCGAAGTACGGGCGCGAGCTCAAGCAGGATTTTTCGGACATGGGGGTCGTAAAGGAACTATTGAAGTCTCAGAACACCTGGCAGCGCTACGAGTGGCTGGGCCGGCAGATTGAGGCCCGGCCGGGGGCCATCGATATTGACGAGGCGTTGCAGTTGCTTTCGAACGGTCCGGTGAAGAATGATGCTACACTTCATTCGTGGGTGCTTGACCCGAAGAACGAGGTGGCCTATGTGGCGAATGCCGGCGTAAACCCGGTCGTCCCGGCAACCGAGACGACGTACACGAAGCTCGATTTGAGGGAATGGTTTCAGTAGATGCTGAGTCACGACGAGATGCGGGATATCTACCAGCGGACGAAGATCATCCGCCGGCCCACCTACGGGATCATCAGCGGGTATCATGAATTGCCGTACGTTTGCCTGGGCGCTGCGCTGGAGCCGCGCTTCCAAACTACCGAGGTGCGCGGAAAGGTGCAGGTGTCGCCGAGGTTCCTCATTCGTCCCTCGCATCTTGAACCGAGCTACGAAGAGATCTTCGGCGAGGACAATGTCGATGCGGCGCTGATGGGACGACTGTTCGGCTTCCTGGGCTTTCGCGACAAGCCGGTCGAGTGCAAGTCCGAGCACCTCGAGGTTAAGCACCTAGACGCCACGGTCGACCGCGCGCTGAGCGAAGTGCTCGATCAACTAGAACGTCACGAAGACATCACCACGGGCGTCATCATTACGCCGAACAGCCGGTATTATCCCGTCTCGATTGAACGATTCATCTCGAGCGTATTGGAAGATGAATTCTCGGCGTAGGCGAGATTCAGCATTGATAAGAGGAGAGACTACCATGAAAAGCGCCTACGAGAAGGCCATGGAACGCCTGGAACGCGAAACCGGTCCCACGCAAAAACTGACCGGCGAACAGAAGGCGCGCATCGCCGAAATAGACAAGAAATGCGACGCCCAGGCCGCCGAGAAGCGCTTGAGCTTTGACAGCCGTATCGTAACGGCGACCACGCAGGAGGAGTTTGACGGGATTCAAGCCGATCTGGCCAACGAACTCGCGGGCATCGAGTCGCGCCGGCAACGGGAAAAGGAAGCCGTCTGGAACGAAACCAAGCCATAGACCGGATCAGGATTGAATCCGCGTACTCTGGTGTGAGCCGTTCAGGCTTGCATCCCGCAAAAAGCCGCGGATGCAAGCCTGAACCGGCGTAGCGGGAAGCGAGGGAGAGGGGCGGCACATGACGGCGGCAAGGCGGAGGCTACTGCGCTGGGGACTACGGGTGGCCGTGCTCGCGGTTATTGTGGTTTTGATTACCGTGGATACGCGTATGAAGGGAGGACTTCAGGGAGGCTTTGCGCCGGGAAACGCGAGTTGGGTGGCATATGCGCCCCGGTTCTCCGGCGTTTGGTCCGGACTCACGCGCACATCAGCCTTCCGCGATTTCACCAAGCAGTGGCCGGCCCCCAACAACAACGCACAACTCCACGTGCGTCTCACGGCCGGCATCCGGCCCACGCCGTTACGCTGGAGCACCTGGCTGGGCAGGAAGGCGGTCGTCTTTGGCACCGATACGGGAATCGGATGGTGCGTAAAGCCGGGCTTGCTGCTGCGTGCGGCTCACGCGATCAACGTGGCCGTTTCCACACAACCCGAACAGGGGGTCTTCCGCTACGGCCCCTATCACTATTCCTGGCGCGAAGGATTCCTCCTTTTTTCGACCTCGCCCGAGGTGCTGAGGGATGCACTGAGCGGAAATGAAGTAGGCGCAGCGGACTCCATGGGGCGAGACGAGTTCTACGTTCAATGGCAAGCGGCACCCAGCGGTTCGCTCGTCATCGGCGCAAGGGATGGCCTCCCGGTGCGCGGTTGGTTCAAGTCCGCATCACAAGGCGAAGGCGAGGCTATTCACCCCTGGCCCGGGGAGCCTTTTCTGCAATTGAACTCTTCGGATGATGCCGTCTTTGTCGCACTGACGCAGTTCCTGCGGTGGCAGTTGTCGATGCTTCCCGAGTGGTGTAACAGCGGCGCTATCATTCCGGAGACGCTTCCGTTTGTCACCGCCGCGGGACAGACGGGCCCCGTAAGCGACTACGGTCTGGCGCTGTTTGCGCCCGATTCCAAGGAGTCCCGCGTTCCCGAATTCGCCTTGCGTTTCCGTTTCGAGGCGGACGCGCCCGCGCCGCCGGAAATCGCGCCACCCATGAAGGCCGTGGCCTCTGGGCCTTACTGGTATTTGGCATCCGGCGAATCGGCACTTCAAATACTCAGCATCCCGGCGGAATCCACACCCGGCGTAGAACAGGCGTTAACGTTCCTGATTCAGTGGGGCGAAGCAGGAAAGACCTTTGAAAAGCACCTCCGCGCCATACTGGAAGACGACGATAGCCTGCGAGAAGCGATAGAAGGCACCGGCGTGCCATGCACGCAAGCCCTGGCCACGTTGGGGCGCCTGCAGATCAACGGGCGCCGTGAAGAGGGCAAGGTGCGCTTCGAGGGCAACCTGGCGCAGGCGGTCGAGAAGCCTATGCCGCAGTAAGGGCGTGATTTAGTGGACCGATGACTTGGTGAGATTGTGTGTGGCACCCCCAGGTTGGTTTCATGACTTGGGGGTGTTTCCTTGTTGACAGGATAACAGGATTGGCTGGATGGACAGGATGAGGAAGAAGCAAGATCACCACAAAGACACGAAGACTCAAAGAACTGCAAGAGAACGGCAACCACGAATGACACGAATGGGGGATGGGTGTGCCAGACCCCAGAGGCGCAAAGGAACGCTGCATCCCACCGTGCTCGTGACCACGTGGACGGAAAGCAGGGACAGTTTCCACTTTTGATCGGGGGGTGTGGTTGACTGTTGGGGCGAAGGAGAGGCTGAGGGCTTCGCGGGAAGGTTTGGGGCTCATCAAAAGTGGAACAGTCCCTGTTTTCCGCCGCGGGAAGTGGGTCTTATGGGAGGTAAGAGATGCAGTTCTTTGAGTCTTTGAGCCTTTGTGGTGATTTTGCTCTTTCCCCATCCTGGTATCCTGTCGAATAGAGAACACTCCCAAGTCATGACGCCGACACTGGAGTGCCACGGGGGATGCTTTGTGGGCGCGGAGCGAACCGCTGCTGTCTCGGCCTACCTCGGTGTCGCTGGGACGGTGGCTTCGAACGACACGCTGGCCTTTCCGTTGCCGTTGGTGGCGGTGATGCGGACGGCTTGTGGGTTGACGCCTCCCTGCCTTGCCGCAAAGGGCAGGAGTTCGAATTGCGTTTCGGTATCCTGGAGCACCTGCACGGGGGTGCCGACGGCAAGGCTTTGTCCGTTCTGGCGCCAGCAATCCTGCGAGGAGGGGTAGAGGCGGAACGTTGCCGCGTCCGTTTCGCGCACATACAGGTCAAACCCAAAAGTCCTGGAACGTTCCGCTGCCGAAATGCTCTCCCCGCGTCCTTCGGGCCAGGGCGCGTATACGTTCGCCGGAACGTTCCCGTCGTTGCGGACGAAGATCCTTACGGTGCCCGTAGCCGGATCCGGCTCGGAGAAGCTGAAACGCAGTGTTGCCTGCTCACCGCCGGTGTTCAGGTAGAAAGCGATGGCAAGCACGGCCACGGCAACGATGATGCCCGTGAACGCGATGAGGACACCTCCGCGTTGCGTTCGCGGGTCGCCGGCGCGTGCGCGACGCATACCAAGCAGCATCAACTGCACGGCGGCAACGACGTAGAGGAACGCCCCCAATCGGAGTCCCCGGATAAGCTCCGGCAACAGGGCCCGGTCGTCGCCGAGCATCCCTGCGCCGAGCAGGGCCAGCGCGGTGATCGCGAGCATGGCCAGGCCGGTCGTGATCATTCCGGAGGCACTGCGGCGCGGGTTCTCGAGCCAGGCGAAGGCGGCGGCCACCAAGGGGCAGACCAGGAACACCACCAGCAGCGCAACGACGCTGCCGCTGCCGACGCGTTCCTCGAAGCCCAGCAACGCGGGGATGCCCGATAAGGGCCGCGTGTCGCCCGCTATGGACAGCCACGGCAGAAAAACCGAGAGGCTCGCCAGGACCGACACGGCGGTCGCCACAAGACGATCGACGCCGGGCAGCGTAATGCCGCGCTCGCGCGAGCCGGCGCGGTAATTATCGAGCGGCCGGTCGATGAAGCCGCCCACCTCGGCCACGTCTTGCACCGACGCGAGTTGTTGTTCGTGCCGATACCGAGCCCGCTCTTCTTCAATGGTCTGCGTGTAGCGACGGTTCAGGCGATTGGCTTTGTGGGGGGCAATGTCACGGGCGGATGCGAGGTCGGCCAACTCCGCCTGTCGCCGGGCGGTGCTCTGTATGCTTTCGTGCAGGCCGTCCGCTCGACGTTGATGCTCCTGTTGCAGGCGCGCGATTCGGTCCTCGGCATGCTGGGCATGGCGCGCGTAGAACTCCTGGAGCCGCGCGTGCTCCGCTTCCTGAATGCGGCCCGCCGCAAAGGCTTCGCCCGCTTCGCGGCTCAGTATGCGAGCCTTGTCGCGATAGGAGAGTGCCAGGCGCAGTGCGCTTTCGCTTTTCCCGCCGTTCGTTTCGTCCATACAGGCGAATAGACCCCGGGTTAGTGGATCAAAACCGGAAACGGCCGGAGCGGAGGGCCCCGGCCGTTTTAGTATAGGCGAATTGTGTATTCCGCGCCAGCTTGTTACGCCTTCTTGCGGCGGTCCTGGTATTCGAGGGCCGCTTTCACGAAGTCGCGGAACAAGGGCTGCGGCTTCAGGAGCGTGCTGGTGAATTCCGGGTGGAACTGTGAGCCGCAGAACCAGGGGTGGTCCTTGAGTTCGGCGATCTCGACGAGGTCGTGGTCGCCGCGGCGGTGCAGGCCGCTGACGACGAGGCCGGCTTCGTTCTCGAGGCGTTCGCGGTAGGCGTTGTTGAATTCGTAGCGGTGACGGTGGCGCTCGGAGACGACGTCCGCGCCGTAGGCTTCTCGGGCCTTTGTGCCGGGTTGAAGTTCGCATTTGTAGGCGCCCAGGCGCATCGTGCCGCCCATGTCGACGACGCCGCGCTGCTCGGAGAGCAAGGAGATCACGGGGTCGGGGGTGTCGGGCGCGAATTCGGTCGAGTTGGCCTTGTCGAGGCCGAGGCAGTGGCGCGACAATTCGATGACGGCAATCTGCATGCCCAGGCAAATGCCGAAATAAGGCTTCTTATTCTCGCGGGCAAACTTGACGGCTTTGATTTTGCCCTCGATGCCGCGCGTGCCGAAGCCGGGGCCGACGAGGACGCCGTCGTAATCCTTGAGGTGCTCTTCGGGCACCACGCCGTTCTCGAACTGCTCGGAGTCGACCCATTCCAACCGGACCTTGCAGTCGTTCGCGACGCCCGCGTGAGCGAAGGCTTCGTTAATGCTCTTGTAGGCGTCTTCGTGCTGTACGTATTTGCCGACGGCCGCGATGCGCACTTCGCGTTTCGGGTTGACGATCTTGTCGACCAGTCCGCGCCACTCGGTGAGGTCCGCTTCGGGCGCTTCCATGCGCAGGGCGCGCAGCACGGTCGCGTCGAGGCCCTGCTGCGCGAAGTTCACGGGAATCGCGTAAATGGGGGAGATGTCTTCGGCGCTGATGATGGCGTTTTCTTTTACGTCGCAGAAGAGGGCGATCTTGCGGCGCTGATCGGCGCCCAGGGTGTGTTTGCCGGTGCGGCAGACGATGACCTGGGGCGAGATGCCGATTTCGCGCAAGGTGCCGACGCTGTGCTGCGTGGGTTTCGTCTTCAATTCGCCCGCGGCTTCGATAAAGGGTACCAGCGTGACGTGGATATTGCAGCAGTTGTCGGGGTCGACGTCGAGGCGGAATTGGCGGATAGCTTCGAGGAAGGGGAGGCTCTCGATGTCGCCGACCGTGCCGCCGATTTCGATAATGGCGAAGTCGGTGTCGCTATCGGACTCGGAGGTGAGCATGCGGATGCGGGCCTTGATCTCGTCGGTGATGTGGGGGATGACCTGCACCGTCTTGCCGAGATACTCGCCGCGACGCTCCTTCTGAATCACCGCATTGTAGATGCCGCCCGTGGTCGCGTTGCTCTTCTGCGTGAGGCGGGCGTGGGTGAAGCGCTGGTAGTGGCCGAGGTCGAGATCGGTCTCCGCGCCGTCGTCGGTGACGAACACCTCGCCGTGTTCGAAGGGGTTCATGGTGCCGGGGTCGACGTTGATGTAGGGATCGAGCTTCATCATCGCGATCTTGAAGCCGCGCGACTCCAAGAGGAGCCCCAGGCTCGCCGCCACGATCCCCTTGCCGACGGACGACACCACGCCGCCGGTCACAAACACATATTTCGTTGCCTTCGCCATCTACCCATCCCCTTTGAGCGTTCCCCGAAGATGCGCCAATACGCGCTCCAGATCTTCCGGGGTGTCCACACCAATGCTTTCGTATTCCGTCTCAATAACTGCAATCGGGTACCCGTTCTCCAGGACCCGAAGTTGTTCCAATTTCTCCAGACCTTCCAAAGGCGTCGTCGGCAGTTCCGCATAACGCAGGAGGAAGTCCCGCCGGTATGCGTAGATGCCCACATGCTGCCAATGGCAGCTTTCCGCAGCGCCCGCCTCTCGAACAAAGGGAATCGGACTGCGCGAAAAATACAATGCCCTGCCGTTCGGAGCGCAAACCACCTTTACCGTGTTGGGGTCGGTCACGCGGGCTGGATCCGTGATCCGGCGGCGCGCGGTCGCCATCGGGATTGACGCGTCGTCAAGCAAGGGGCGGAGCGTCGCGTCGATGGTCTTCGGATCGATCAAGGGTTCGTCGCCCTGGACGTTAATGATTATCGCCGCATCCGAATTCCGCGCCACTTCCGCAACCCGGTCGGTGCCCGAGACGTGGTCGGTGCGCGTCATCACGACCGGCACGCCCAGCGGTTCGAGTGCGCGGGCGACATGCTCGTCATCCGTGGCCACTACCGTTTCCGTTACCAGTTCCGCCCGGCAAGTCCGGTCGTACACGTGCCAGACCAGCGGTTTGCCGCCGATATCGGCGAGAACTTTGCCCGGAAAACGCGTGGAGGCATAGCGAGCGGGTATGACCGCCAGTACTTTGGATTGCCCCAATGCGCCCATGACTGTATAAAACCTCGCCCAAGTACGCCCAAACGGTTCCGCAATAACACGTTAGAGCTTTGATCCCTGTTGACCGGCAAAAGGTTAGAAATGAGGAGGTAGGTCCCCGTTCTCCAACGGGATTGTATGCTACCACAGGCGAGGGCACTTTTCAACACAATAGATTGAGGCTAATTTCAAAAACGCCCCCAAGCGTGGTAGAAACCGCGCAGGAGTACGGCCAAAATCCCGGCTTCCGCATTTTCCTGTTGACAACGCCTACATGTGTAGGCTTTAATATAAACATGTAGGCAAACGAAAGGGAGCCGGACAATGAGTAAGCGCAAAGCCGTGCCGAAGCTGTCGGAGCTGGAGTGGGAGGTTGTCAAACCGCTTTGGAAGCACGGACCTATGGCCGCGCGGGATATCTTCGAGAAGGTTCCGGAGCAACAGGGCTGGGCCTACAAGACCGTGAAGACCATGCTGGCGCGCCTCGTGAAGAAAGGCGCCATCGAGTACCAGCAGGTGGGCAATTCCTATTTGTATCGCGCGGCGTTCAGCCAGGAGGAACTCGCGCGCGACGCCACACGGTCGTTCATTCGGCGCGTCTTCGACGGCGCCATGACGCCGTTCATGGCGCAGTTCATGGAGGAGGTCACGCCGGAAGAGCTTGATGCGCTCAAGAGCGAGTTGGTGCGGCTTGAACGGGAGCGCTTCAACGCACGGGAGAGCGAGTCATGAGCACGGGCCTCGGTGTGGTGGAATGGTGGCTCCATTGGATGCTGCGGATGTCGTGGCAGGTGGCGGTGCTGGCGGTGGCGGTATGGGCGCTGACGCGCCTGCTGCGGCGATCGAGCGCGTCGCTTCGGTACTCGCTGTGGCTTTTGGTGTTCATTAAGCTTCTGCTGCCGCCCGGACTGAGCGCGCCGTGGTCGCCCGCGACCGTAGCGGCCAATGCGTGGCCCGCTGGGGTGCGATGGACTGTGGACATGCCGGCTGTTCACTCGACCTCGACCGCTCCGGCGCAATGGCCTGCGCTTTCCGCGGATACCTTCACGGAGTCCGCGCCGGTTGCGGATAGGCCTCCCGTCACCGTGTCACCTGCGCCGAAGGCCGCCGTCAGCGTCCCGCACGCGATTATGGCGATCTGGGCCGTGGTGGCGCTGGGACTGCTGCTGCTCATGACCGTTCAGTGGCGCCTTCACAGCCGCAGGCTGTTGCGGGATGCCGTTCTCGCGCCGGAAGAGATCCTGGTGTGGGGGCGCACACAGGCCTTGCTGCTGGGACTTCGCCGGCCCGTGGAGATTTACGTGAGCCCGCAGGTGCTGGTGCCGTGCGTGATGGGTTTTCGCAAGGCGATTGTGTTTCTGCCACAGGATTTGATTGCTCGTCTGTCTCCCGCTCAGCAGGCCGATTTGATTGCGCACGAGATAGCGCACATCAAGCGCGGCGACCTGTGGACGGGGTGGTTTGCATCGACGCTGGTGTGCCTGTACTGGTTCCACCCGGCCGTGTGGCTGGCAAACTTCCAACTAAGGAGGGAACGCGAGATGGCATGCGATGACAAAGTGTTGCACGCAACGCGCAGGGAAGGCACGGAATACGCTTCGACGATGGTGCGCGTCGCGGAGGGCTTTCGCGGGGGCGTGCCGGCGGGCGCGGGGTTCCTGGGGCTGTTTGAATTGGCGGATAACCTGCTGCAGCGCGTGCGCGCGGTGTCCGACGCGACTCGGACGCGGCGCGCGGGATGGAGAGCGAGCATTACGGTGGTTGTGGTGGCGTTGGCCGTGATCCCGATGGGCGCGTGGACGAGCGTGTCGCATGCGCAGGCGACCCCGCCGCAACCGGCCGCCTCCGCCGAACCGCAACAGGCTCCGCCGGCCGCGGCCCAGCCCGCGGAAAAAGCCAGTGAGGCTCCCACGGACAACGTGCAGGCCGCGGAGAAAGAGATTGCCGAGCACTACGCCGCGGCCGCGCCGGAGCTGAAGGAATACATCAAGTGGACCGCGCGGACTTTCGGGCGCGGCGGCATGTGGCTTCCGGAGAACGCCTTCGAGTCGCTGACGCCCGAGCAGCGCGAAGAGAAGGTCAAGTATCTGGTGGAGGTCTTGAACGGCGAGTACGGGCGGTACCTCTGCGGGGCGCTGGCCGAGGCCGGCGTGCTGAAGGATGCGCGCCTGCTGCCGGGGCTGACGAAGCACGCGGGATACCACCGCGAGGACAGCGACTACGACTGCCGTCCGAAGTGGATCGCGGTGGCTTCGCTGGGGCGGCACGATGAGCCTTCGTCCGCGCCGCTGCTGGTGGACCTCGCTGATCACGGGAACCAGAACACGAAGATGTGGGCGCAGGCGTCGATGTCGCGCCTGACCGGGCAGAACTTCGGGACGGACAAGAAGGCCTGGGCCGAATGGTGGAACGCCAACGGCAAGAAGCCGAAGATCGACGTGGCGGCGTTGAAGGCGTGGAAGCCCGTTGGGGAATCGGCTCCGGCAGTTGGCGCGGGTCGCATGGGCAAGGTGCTGCGTTTTGATGGCCTGGACGACTATATCCACATACCGCCGACGCCGCAGCTCGATTTGACGGCGGACGTGACGGTGGGTGCATGGATCAAGGTCGCTCCGGAATGCCGGGG
>JAVEWL010000091.1:0-12103 GCA_034004565.1 FCB group bacterium
CGGCGAGATAAGCGCGGGCTTGGCGACGGCTTCTTTCGCGGGGACCTGCGGCGCCACTTCGGCGCGGCAGGCGAACACGGCGGCGATCGCCAGCAGGAAGAGGGCCGCGTGCCGCCCCCGACGGACGGCACGCGACGCGAGAGTCATTGAGTTCATGGGGTTGGTCTAGCCCTTTTCAACGCGCTTGATGCCGCAGCCCCACTGCTTCTTCTCAGGGGTGCTGACGGGCTTGCCCTGGAGCGTCTCATCGAGCGCCGCCTGGATGTAGTTCGTCTTGCCCGCTTCCGTCTCGGCCTTGCGGTCGTCCACGGCGCCGTGGTATACCAGCTTTCCGTCCTTATCGACGAGGAACACTTCCGGCGTCTGCTTGGCGCCGAGCAAATCCGCAACCTTGTTGCCTTCGTCCTTCAGGATCGGGTAGCCGACGTTCTTCTCGGTGACGTACGCCTTGATCTGCTCGGGGGTGTTGTTCTTGTCCGAATCAATGCCGAGCACAACTACGCCCTTCTCCTGGTAAGCCTTCGCCAGCTCGCTCAGTTGCGGATCCGCGCCGCGCGACCACGGGCAGCCGTTCGAAACGAACACGAGCACGACCGGATTGCCCTTGTGCTGCGACAGGCTGTGTTCTTTCCCATCGAGATCCTTGAGCGTGAAGTCGGGCATCGCCTGGCCGATGGCCACGCCCTTCTTGGCGTGCTCCTTCTTTTCATGGTCGGCCGCGAACACGCCGCCTGCCACCACGAACAGGGCCAGGACTACGGCGGCCGAGGCCGCCAAAAGTGTATTCTTGCGATACATGCGGTTCTCCTTATGTTGGGTGATTGATACGTGCGGCTTGCCGATAAGAGAGCCGCCGCCGGCGCCGCTCAACGGTATTCGAGCGGGCGAATGGTGCTTGAACCGGAACACTTCAAACCGAACCTGACATTCAGACTAGTCCCGCGCCTCGGCGGTGTCAACGCGCGCCGCCTCCGGTTCCGTCCAACTGCCGCGCCGCGTGGGCCGGGCCCGCAGGCCGTCCTCGAGCAGCGCCAGGAACGCCTTGCGGAATATCTCCCGCGCGCCGAGCCGCTCGAGGTGCGGCGTGTGGTTCTGGCAATCGATGAGCGTGAACCCTTCCGCGTGCAGGCGCTTTGCGAGCGCCGCGAGGGCCACCTTCGACGCGTTGTCCGCTTCAGAGAACATCGATTCGCCGAAAAAACATCCCCCGAGCGAGATGCCGTAGAGCCCGCCGGCCAGCACCCCGTCGCGCCAGGTCTCCACCGAATGCGCGTAGCCCGCACGGTGCAGCGCCACGTAAGCGTCGTACATCTCGCGCGTAATCCAGGTGCCGTCGCGGCGCGGGCCGCGGAAGTCCGCGCACTTGCGGATAACGGCGGGGAAATCGCGGTCGAACGCGACATCGAATTCGTTTCTTTTGATGACGCGCGACAGGCTTTTGCCGATGTGGATCTCCGAAGGAACGAGAATCATGCGCGGATTGGGTGACCACCAGAGGATGGGCTGCCCCTCCTCGTACCAGGGAAAGATGCCGCTGCGATACGCGAGCAAAAGGCGCTCCCGCGACAGGTCGCCGCCCACGGCCAGCAACCCGTCCGGTTCCGCCATCCACGGCGGCGGAAAGAGTAACTCGTCACTCAGCCCAAAGATGGGCACAGGCTTCCCCTTTTCAAACATGAAACGGCGGCCCTTACCTTCACGCTCTCCGCGAGGGAAAGCGCGAGGCAAGGACCGCCCGAAGTCTAACTCAGGTTCTGTACTCGAATTCCAGTTGGCCGTTTACCACGTCCACGACCACGTGTCCGCCGGCCGCAAGCCGCCCGAACAGGATTTCGTCCGAGAGCTTGTCCTTGATGTCCGTCTGGATGAGCCTGCCCAGCGGCCGCGCGCCGAAGGACGCATCGTATCCGTGTGTGGCCAGCCAGGACCGGGCGTCTTCCGTGAGTTCGAGGGTGACCTTTTTCGGGAGCAGCTTGTCCTGCAACTCGCGGATGAACTTGTCCACCACCTTCTCGATCACTTCCATCGGCAGCGGCTTGAAGACCACGATCGCGTCGAGCCGGTTGCGGAATTCGGGACTGAACGCTTTCTCGACGGCCTTGAGACCCTTGGACTGCGTATCGCCGTCGCCGGCGCCAAAGCCGATGGTCTTCGAGGCGAGCTCGCGCGCCCCGGCGTTCGAGGTCAGAATCAGCACGACGCTGCGGAAATCCGCCTTGCGGCCGGTGTTGTCGGTCAGCGTGGCGTGGTCCATCACCTGCAAGAGGATGTTGAACACATCCGGATGCGCCTTCTCGATTTCGTCCAGCAGCAGCACCGTGTGCGGGAACTTGCGGATCTCGTCGGTCAGCAGGCCGCCCTGGTCAAATCCGACATACCCGGGAGGCGCGCCGATGAGCCGGGCCACCGTGTGCTTTTCCATGTACTCCGACATGTCAAAGCGCACGAAGTGGATGCCCATGACCGATGCCAACTGACGCGCCACTTCCGTCTTGCCGACGCCCGTCGGTCCCGTGAACAGGAAGCAGCCTACGGGCTTGTCCGTAGAGCCCAGGCCGGCGCGGCTTCGCTTAATCGAGGTGGCGATGCCGTGCAGGGCATCGTCCTGGCCGTAGACCACGCGCTTCAGTTCGTCCTCGAGGACGCCCAGGCGTTCGCGATCGGAACTCGATACGCTGCGCGCCGGGATCTTCGCGATCGACGCCACCACCTGCTCGATGTCGATCGGACGGATGGTTTTCCTCGCGCCCCGCTTCAGCAGGCGCGTGTTCGCCCCCGCCTCGTCCATCACGTCGATGGCCTTGTCGGGAAGGAAACGATCGTTGATGTGTTTCGCCGAGAGTTCCGCGGCCGCGCGCAACGCCGAATCGGTGTAGCGGATCTGATGGTGATCCTCGTACCGGGATCGGAGCCCGCGCAGAATCTGGAACGTCTCGGAAACGCTCGGTTCGTTGATCTCGATCTTCTGGAAGCGACGCGCCAGGGCGCGGTCCTTCTCGAAGTGGAGTCGATACTCTTCGTACGTCGTCGACCCGATGCAGCGCACCTCGCCCGAAGCCAGCACCGGCTTCAGGATGTTCGAGGCGTCCATCGAGCTGTCGGTCGTGGCGCCCGCGCCGACCACCGTGTGTATCTCGTCGATAAACAGGATGACGTTCTTGCGCCGCGTCAGCTCCTGGATTACGCCCTTTAAGCGTTGCTCGAAGTCGCCCCGGAACCGCGTGCCCGCCAGCATCGCCGGCAGGTCAAGCGAAAGAATCTGGGCCGATTGCAGGGCCTCGGGCACTTGGCCTTCGCTGATGCGCAGCGCGAGCCCTTCGACAATGGCCGTCTTTCCGACGCCGGGCTCGCCCACGTAGATCGGGTTGTTCTTCCGGCGGCGGCACAGCACCTGCACCGTGCGCCGGATCTCCGCGTTGCGTCCAATCAGGGGATCGATCTTGCCTTGCGCGGCCCGCCGGCTGAGGTTGACCGTATAGAGTTCCAGCGGACTGCGCTTCGAGCGTCCGGACTCGTCCGGCTGCTCCTCGATCGGTTCGATGGGTTCGTTTTCATAATCCATTTTTGATACGCCGTGCGAGATGTAATTCAGCACATCGAGGCGCGTCAGCCCTTCGCGCTGGAGAAAATAGGCCGCGTGGGAGTCGTCCTCCTCGAACATGGCGGCCAGGATGTCGCCTGCATCCACCTCTCGTTTTCCCGCGTTGCGCACGTGAACGATCGCCCGCTGCATCAGCCGCTCGAACGCCACCGTCTGCTGCGGCATGTGTCCGCGAGTCCGCGGGACCGAATCCAGCTCGTTTTCAAAGAAGTAATTAAGCGCGTCGCGCAGGCTCTTCACCTTGCCGCCGCAATTGACGATGATTTCGCGCCCGTACGGATCCTCGAGCAGCGCAAACAAGAGATGCTCCACGCAGAAATACTCGTGGCGGCGTTTACGCGCTTCACGCAATGCGGCGCTGAGGCAAGCTTCGAGTCCCTTGCTGATCATGGGTTGGAAATACTTTCTACTTTGGAAGGCCCCGGACGGCGCCGGGCTCTTGCCATTTACGCTGAACGAGAACGGCGGGCTATTCGGGCTCCATGCTGCACAAGAGCGGAAACCCGTGATCCCGCGCGTGACGATGGACCACCGCTATCTTCGTTTCAGCCACTTCCGCTGTGTAAACACCGCAAACGCCCGTTCCATTCGTATGAATTTGCAGCATGATGCGCTCGGCTTCGTCGGCGGGTTTGTGGAAGACGAGTTCCAACATCAGCACCACGAATTCCATGGTCGTGTAGTTGTCGTTGTGCATCAGGACGCGGTAGCGGACGGGCGGTGTTATCTCGGGGGCGATGCGCGGGCGCGTGGTCTCACGAGCGCCCGGTACAGACTGGCTCATGAAACAACCTCCCCAAATCCATCGCCGGCAAAACAAAAATAACGATAGCCTTCGCGGAATACATCCCGCGCGCTAATCATAGCATATGCGGCCCGGCCCAAGAGAATGGGTCCTATGGGTCTTATGGGTCTTATGGGACTCCCATCCGGCCCATAGAACCCATAAGACCCATAGGACCCATAAGACCCATTCTTGAGCAATTTGATATACACCGCTCAAATCCGTAAGTTAAGTGCGCAAATACGGTCTGTTTTCGGCACTTGTGGCCCGGTTAAACGACAAAGGTGACCCTATGGCTCCCTCGATCAAGCATGATCTCGAGATTAAGTTCGGCAGCGAGTACGGCCCGGAAGAAGAACGCGCCATGATCGAGGTGCTGCGCCAGAATGCCCCGACCAGCGGCGAGGCCTGCATTCGGTTTGAAGAAGCGTTCGCGGCATACTGCGGGACGGCGCACGCCCGGGCGGTGTCGAACGGTACGGCGGCGTTGTTCCTCTCGCTCATTGGCGCGGGCGTGAAGCCGGGCGATCGCGTGCTGACGACACCGTTGACGTGGATCGCCACCGCCGCCGCCGCCGTTACCCTCGGCGCGGAAGTCGATTTCGTCGACATTGACCCCGTCACCTACAACATCGATCCCATTAAACTCGCCCAGAAGCTGACGCCGGGAACGAAGGCGGTGTTGCCGGTACACCTCTACGGCCAGTGCTGCGACATGGACCCCATCCTGGCGCTCGCCCAGGAGCACGGTTTCGCGGTCATCGAAGACGCCTGCCACAGCGTCGGCGCCGAGTACAAGGGACGCAAGGCCGGCAGCATGGGCACCACGGGCTGCTTCAGCTTCCACGAGCAGAAGAATATGTCCACGCTCGGAGAAGGCGGCATGATCACCACCAACGACCCCGAGGTCTTCGAGCGCATCGCCCTGTACCGCTCGCACTGTACGCGCGTTTACGGCCGCAGCACCAAGTACTGCTCGATCGACGAGACGAAGCTGCCGATGGGCAAGCGGTTCTGGTACCAGGATTTTGACGACTGCGGCTACAACTTCCGCATGACGGACATGCAGGGCGCGGTGGGGTTGGTGCAACTGGCCAAATTGGACGGCCTGAACGGGCGCCGCATCCGCAATGCCGCGCGGCTCACCGAAGGCTTGGCGGACGTGCCGGGGCTGAAACTGCCGGCCGTGGCGCCGGGCAACAAGCATGTCTTTCACCTCTACCCGCTCGAGATCGACCCCGACATCTACGGCAGGACCAAGGACGATTTCGTCTACGCGATGCTGCACGAACGCGGCGTGAAAGTGGGCACGCATTACATTCCGCTCCATTATGCGACGGCTTTCCAGAAGCGCGGCTTCCGAAAGGGCCAGTTCCCGGTGGTGGAATCCGTGGCCGAACGCCTGGTGACCCTGCCCATCAACCCGCGCCAGACTCCCGAGGCGCTGGATTACCTGATTGAGAGCGTGAAGGCGCTGTGTAGGATTAGGGTCTAGACGGTAACCGGCATATCTGGAGGTTATGCCACCTCCAAACTTGTTTGGGGGTGCTTATGGTGCAAGTCACAGCGCTTCAAAGCACCCCCAAACAAGTTTGGAGGTGGCAATGATGGAAGGGTTGTTTGGGGCATGTGTACCACGCTCGCGCCGGCCGCTCACCTTCGCTTTCCTCGCCTTCACTGTGTTCTTGCCCTTTTGCATGCTACAGTATCCTCTACGGTAACGGTCTCATTGCGTGTTACGTCTGAGTGCGTCGTGAAGCGGAAGAACAATGAGTAAGACAGTCCTGATCACAGGCGCGAGCGGGTTTGTCGCGGGCAGTGTCATCGACCAGGCGCCCGAGGGCTGGGCTCTGCATGCCCTCTCGCGTTCCGCGCCGCCCGTGGCACGTCGCGGCCTCGCCTGGCATTCGCTCGATCCCCTCGACGCGCCCAGCCTCGAGGAGGCCTTTCGCACGATCCGGCCCGAGGCGGTGATCCACACGGCCGCGATGGCGGATATCGACAAGTGCGAGGCCGAAAAGGAGCTTGCGCGGCGCGTCAACGCGGGCTTCACCCGCGACCTCGCGCGGCTCTCGGTCGAGGGCGGCGCGCGGCTCATCTATGTTTCCACCGACAACGTCTTCGACGGGTTCCGCGGCCAATACACCGAAGAGGATACGCCCGGTCCCGTAAACTTCTACGGCGTCACGAAGATGGAAGGGGAGGAGGCGGTCCTCGAAGCCCTGCCGCGTACCGGCGTGGTGGTGCGCACCTCGCTCGTCATGGGCCTGCCCGTACTGGGCAAAGGAAACTCGTTCCTTTCGCGCATGATGAAGAGCTGGGAGGATGGAAAGCCGGTGGGCGTGCCTGCCAACGAAACTCGCACTCCGATCGACATCATCACCCTTGGTCAGGCGCTGATTGAGTTGGTCGATAACCCGGTGGTCGGCTACCTGCACACGAGCGGCAACGAAACGGTCAACCGTCTTGACATGGTGCAAAGAATCGCCGCGCACCTCGGCTACGGCGCGGACATGGTTTATGCTAACGACCCCACGGTCATCCCCGGCCGCGCCGCCCGGCCCCTCGACGTTTCGCTTGTCAATACCAGGGCCTGCAGCCTCCTGAGAACCCCCATGCGCGGTCTCCTCGGCGGCTTGGAACTCGTTCTGGCCTACAAGAGGCGGTCCGAGTAAGAGCGGGCCTCAGACCAAATCACAGGCCTCGGGCGGCATCCAGTGGGCGTCTTTGCCTTCCCACTTCACGTTGCACCCAATCGGGTTCGTAAGCGGATTGCCGACCGCTCGGCCCGCCACGACGTCCGCCAGCGCCTTGTCGAGGTCGTTGACGGTCATGCGGCTCGTGTCGCGCGGGCTGTCGACGCCGCGGCCCGTGTAGACCAATTTGCGCTCGCGGTCGAACACGAAGAAGTGCGGCGTGCGCAACGCGCCGTACGCGCGGGCCACGTCCTGGTTGCCGTCGTGCAGGTAGGTCCACGGAAAGCGATGCTGTTTCATCCGTTCGACCATGTGGTCGAAGGAATCTTCCGCGTAGGTGTTCGGGCTGTTCGAGTTGATGCCTACGAAGCGCACGCCTTGGTCGCGGTATTTCTCCGCGGTCTGACGGGTTACTTCGTCGCTGCCCACGACATAAGGGCAGTGGTTGCAGGTGAAGAAGATGACCAGCGTGTCCGCGTCGTCGAAGTCTTTCAGGCTGTAGGTGTTTCCGTCGGTGGCCGCGAGCGTGAAGTCCGGGGCCTTATCGCCGAGCTGAAGTGTGAACGCCATGTTGGATCCTCCTGGTTTCGGTGCGGGCATTATAGGGCGCGAGGCGGAGTTATGGAAACGAACCGAATGGACTTCTGGTACCATGATTGGAGACCGGAACGAAGAGGGGCAAATGGAAAAGCAACCCGTACCGCACAAGAAGATCATCTTCGTTTGCACGAACCGCCGCGCCGAAGGCGAGCGCGTGTGTTGCGCGGGCGGCGGTGGGGACCTCCTCCGCGACCGGCTCAAGGCCATGGTCAAGGAGCGTCATCTTCAGTCGAAGATCCGCGTGAGCGCATCTGGATGCCTTGACCGCTGCGAATCCGGGCCCAATATCATGGTGTTTCCGGATAACGTCTGGTATTCGAAGGTCCAGGAAGCCGATCTGGCTGCAATACTCAACGAGGTGTCCGCGACGCTCCCGTAAAATCGACCCGGCGGGACTCCTTTTCAGGAAATCCCGCCGGCCACTCTGAAAGTGGGAACCCAGTTTCCCCCACTGGCGCCGCAAAGTTGTTACTGCATTTTCACCGCTGTGTCGCTGCCGGGCACGCGTCCGATCGCGTTTCGTTCCTGCTCGAGCGTCCGCGCGTAATACTCTTTCCGTGCGTGAAGTTCCTCGTCGAGAAACGCGGCTGCTGTTTGCATGTTGCCCGAGTGCCGAGCGAGCGTCTGCTTGAACGCCTCGGCGCGGTCCGGCGGTATGGATGTTTCCTCCAGGTTCACCGTGCGAAGGCTGGGAAAGGTCAGCAGCGTATCGAGGCAGGCCTCGGTGATCCGCGTTCCGCTGAGGTCCAGCGTTTCAAGGTGCGGCAGCGACGCAAGGCTCGCCACGGCCGCATCGTCAATCGGCGTTCGCTTCAGCACGAGCAGTTTCAGGCCGGTGAGTTCCTTGATATGAGCCACTCCGGCGTCGTCTATGGCCGTATTCTCGAGTGTGAGCCCCTCCAGCGCGGTAAGGTTGTGAAGATGCTCCAGAGCCGCTCCCGTAATCTTGGTGCTGTCGAGTCCAAGCCACTTCAGCGAGATAGACTCTTTGAGACTTTCCGCGGACACGTCGTCGAAGTTGCTCTGGAAGGCATTCAGGTACTCCAGGTCGACCAAGGGGTACAACCGATGTTCTGGGGTATCCGCGATGGCGGTCTGTTCGATTCCAAGCCAGACCAGCGACTTCAGATGGCCGAGCCGTTTCCAGCCTTCCGGCGTCAATTGCGGATTGCCGTTGAGCGAGAGCCCTTTCAAGCCGCTGAGCCCGGCAATGAAAGCCAGGTCCCGGTCCTGGAGATTGCAATTGGAGACATCGAGGCGGGTCAGCGTACCCGCGTCAAGCTCCCGCAAGGACCACAGGTTAACCCGTTCGGACGGCGTCACGCGCAGCATCAACTCGACGTCTTCGGGAATCACTACTTTGCCTTGCGCCTGCGCATAGGCGTGCCAGCCTTCGCCTTCGCCCGTGGCGGTGAAGGGACCGTCCTTGTCGCGAACAAGCAGGAGCCCCACCGAGTGCTTAGCCGGGAACTTGAGGGTGGCGGGTTCATTCTGCGCTCGCGCGAAAGGCGCGTACAGGGCCAGGGCCACGCCCACCATGACGGCCAGGGCCACGAGCCCGGCCGTGCCGCCGAAGCCGCGCCGCGTCGGACGGACCGGTTCGAGCACCCGCCGGATGCGCCCGAGCAGGAAGCCGCCGCGCGCCGAAAGCGCCATGCGCGGACGAGGCCTGCGCAAGGTTTCCATCGCCGTAAGCGCGCGGGCGTAGAGCAGGGGATCGCCGCAGGTGGCCACGGCCATTTCGTCGCAGCAGTACTCGCGTTCCACCCGCACGCGGCGCGATATCCACCATACGGCGGGGTGGTAGAACAACAGGGTTTCGATGACGTTCTGGATCCAGTTGGCGACGTAATCGTAGCGGCGGAGGTGTGCCAGTTCGTGCGCCAGCAGCGCCTCGAGCTGGGCCGGCGTGAAGCCGGTAAGGGCGGTGGCGGGCAACAGGACCACCGGGCGCAACCAACCGAAAACCGACGGCACCTCGATGCTTTCGGAGACGAGCAACCGCACCGCGCGCGACACGCCCATGCGCTGCGCCAGGCACTCCAGCATTCTGTCAAGGGGATTGTCGGTCGGTTCGGTGCCGGTCTTCTTGAGGCGGTTTAAGTGCACAACGCCCGCCGCCATCGAGGACGAAAGGCAGGCCACGCCAACGAGCCAAAGCAGGCAGGCCCAAGGCGCGGCATGGTTTGCCCAAGTTTGCAGGTCCTCAACCGTGCGCTCCCACGTATACCGGTCCGATTGCAGCGCCCGGGCACGCGCAATACGCGCGGGCGTGGCCATGGAGGGCGGTGGAGTGCCTTTGGCGAGCGACGGGGACGGTGCTCTCGCGCAAGTGGCTTGAGGGGGCGGCATCGTCTGGGGTCTGTCGTTTCGGGCGTGTCGCGCATACGTGACCGCGGGGAGCGCCGCCACGGCCAGCAGGGTCAAGTAGGAGGCCGCGTAGCGCGCGCGGGGGCCGCGGCGTTTGAGCACCAGCAACGCGCCCGCGAGCACCACGGCTCCCAGGCAGCCCTGCCAGAGAAAGTGGATGAGGCTTAGCCCTACGCCGACCACGTGGGGATCGGCCAGCCATCGCGCCGTACTCACTCCTGCTTCCCTTTTTCATATTCGTCCAGGAGCGCCCGGATCTCGTCCAATTCCTCCGTCCGTCCCTGCTTCGTCTCGAGCGCGCGGAGCAGCAGCCGCTGCGCGCTGCCCATGAAGACGCGGTCCAGCAGATCGACTACGAAGCCGCGCTGGGTGTCTTCGTCGCTGATGGCGGCCTCGTATTGGTGGGCGCGCTGGGTTTCGTCGCGCTGGACAAGGCCTTTTTGTGCCATAATCTGCATCAGCTTCAGGACCGTGGTGTAGCCCGTGCCGCGGGTGGCGCTTAACTCTTGCCACACTTCACGCACCGTGCTGGGACCCCTCGACCACAAAACGCGCAGGATTTCCAGTTCACCGGCGGAGGGACGCGGCGGCGATTCATGCATGCTACAACTCCCGGCCTTGCTCATGAGCAACACTGCGAATACGTGCTTTACGCCGGTTTGCGCCTGAATCCGCAGGCTTTTTCGCGGATTCAGGCGCAAAACGGCTCATCCCGAAGACGCGGATTCAATCGCAAACCGGTCTAGGGTATATACGAAGCGCTTCGTATTGTCAAGACCCTATCTCTTGCGGCTCCGAAAAAAAGCGAAGGGGGCTTGATATTACGGCCGAAATTTCGTACTTTTATGTAATCGCTCGGTGGGTTTAGGTGATTTAATCGATTTTCCGCGATGTGGGCGTAGGAGTGCGGCTGCATAGCCGTGGAGTAACACCTCATTGGGTATCACGCTACTGCTCTTCACTCTGCTCGGTGCAGGCATTCCCGGTTCCAACGAATACTTCAGTGCCGGCGAGGCGCTTCGTCAAGGCAAGTACGCGGACGCACTAAAGGGTTTCTCCGTGTGTGCGGCGGAGGTGGGGCCCCTGCGGCCCTATGCCAGGGCGCAAATGGCGGCCTGCCGGGCAGGGGCCGGGGATGCGAGGGGCGCCCTTGAAGACTACGAAGCGGTCCTTCGGGAGTTTCCGGAAGGACCGTGGGTGAAGATGATACAGGCCGAATTGGCGGAAATCTATTCCCGAACAGGGGATAGCGCCAACGCGGCCAAGTGGTACGAGGCCGTGCTGGAGAGGCGTTTCCGGTCGTGGTGGCTGCAGCGCCTGGAGTGGACCGCTTCGGAGCGCTTCGCCGCGAACCCCGCCACCGCATCGCGGGGCTACGCCTTTTTCCGGCAGGCGCTTGAGGACCCCGCCTACCGCGGCCGGCGCTATGACGCGGCCGAAATGCTATCCAAGTCCAGCGATGTAAACGACTTATGGCTTGCTGCGGATGCCCTGGTGCGATTCGGGGCGATCAAAACCGCGGCGCCCGTGGTGGAGGCGTTGGCGCCGCAGGCGATGCTGTCGCCGGACGCCCGCGCACGGTGGTTGTACCTGGAAGGCCGCGTGCTGCTGGGCCAGAAGAACGGCGACGAGGGACGCGCGCTGCTGCTTCGAGTCGTCCAGGAGTACAAGGGCAGTGTCTGGGCGGCGAAGTCGCTGTATCAACTGTTCCGGAATGCCAAGGCGGAGGAGGTGGATGCTGTCCTGGGACGATTGCTGGCGGAGTATCCGGGTTCGGAGGAGGCCGGAGATGCTCTATGGTGGCGCGCGGAGCAATTCCGCGAAAAAGAAGAACACACTTCGGCCACAGTGGAGTACCTGAGGCTTGCCACCCTGTTCCCTTCCCACGAGAAAGCCGCGGACGCACTCCTGATTGCGGGAGACCTGCTCCGCGAGCGCCAGAAACCGGCGGAGGCCCTTGACACTTTTCAAAGGCTCGTCACGCAATATCCCAATGCCAGGGGGCGCTCGGAAGCGGCGTATTGGAGCGGCCGGCTGGAAGAAAAATCTGTT
>JAVEWL010000861.1:0-2664 GCA_034004565.1 FCB group bacterium
AAGGCTGAGTCTCTACAGTAGGAGCCGGCTTCAGCCGGGCTTTTCGGTCCTGCTTTAGCTGAAGCAAAGCCCGAGAAGTCCGGCTGAAGCCGGCTCCTACTGTAGAGACTCAGCCTTACCCCCCAGCTAAAGCAGGGGGCAAAGGTCAAAAGCCCGCTGAAGCGGGCTCGGGGGTGATGGAGTGAAATTGGGGGGTGTGAAAGCCCCGCTTCAGGCCGTATGCAGGTGCTCGCGGATGGTCATTCCCAGGCGATAGGCCTCGTTCAGCTTCTCGGGCTTCGCCTCCAAATCGGCGGGACAATCCACACGCTCCACCGTCAGGTCCGCGACCATCTCTATTCCCAAGTGCCCCAGGTAATGCCGAAAGGTCCTGAGCAAATCCTCGTTCTCGGCCCTGGCCTGCCCCGCGCGAACGGCAACGCCGATCCCGATCTTCCCCTTCGGAACGGGCGTCTCGCCCGACTTTGCGTTGCACAAAGGCAGGCAGCGGTCGATAAAGACCTTCATGCGCCCCGTAACATCCCCCCAATACGACGGTGACGCCAACAAGACGATATCCGCCGACAAGATATCCTCAATGACCGCGTCCATATCGTCGCGCTGCACGCACCGCCGCGAGACCTCGCAGCTTCGACACCCGCGGCAGTCGTGGATGTCCAACTCGCTCAGAACGCGCTGTACGACGGCGATCCCCGATGCTCTCATGCCATCCGCAACCCGCCCCACCAGGCGAGCCGTGCTTCCATCGCTGTGGGGACTGCCAATGATGCAAATGGCTTTCACGCGCTGCTCCTCCCGGTGACTTGATTTGACAGTGTTCCGCGCGGTCCATTATACCTCGATAGCGAACGCGGTTTTTCGGATACGATTGCGGGGGCGGAACGACAAACAGTCGGCAGGGCGGTGAGCAATGAGTCGTTGGAGTGCGGTTTCGGGGCTGATGCTGCTCCTGACCTTTCTGGTGGCGGGCGAAGCGGTCGCCTATTATACCGGTCTTCCCGTTCCCGGAAGCGTCATCGGCATGGTCCTGCTCGCCGTCGGCTTGGGTATTGGCCTCGTGCCGCTCGCCGGCGTCGAACGCGTCGCCGACTGGCTCCTCGAGCACCTCGGATTGTTCTTCGTGCCCCCGGGCGTGGGCCTGATGCTCCACTGGGGCCTGCTCCGCCGCGAATGGCTTCCCATTCTCGTCGCGCTCGTCGTCAGCACCTTCGCCGTCCTTGCCGTCACGGGCCTCGTCGCCCGCCTCCTGAGCCAAGTGGAGCCCAAGTCATGACGACACCTCTCCTCGGCATCTACCTGACCCTCCTCGCCTGGGTCATCGCCGTCCAATTGCGCCGCCGCACCCGCATCGCCCTCCTGAACCCCGTCGCCGTGGCCGTCGCGCTCCTGATCGTCTTCCTGCAGTCCACCGGAATCCCTTATGAGGCCTACAACATCGGCGGCGCCATGGTCAGCTTCTTCCTCGGACCCGCCGTCGTCGCCATGGCCGTACCCCTCTACCGCCGCCGCGCCGAAGTCCGCCAGCACCTGCGGCCAATCCTGGCTTCAGTCCTAGCCGGTTCCCTGACCGGAATCCTCACCGCCGCCGGAACCGCCAAACTCCTCGGCGCCACCCCCGACATCATCCTCTCCCTCGCCCCCAAATCCGTCACCACCCCCATCGCCATCGGCATCGTCGCCAAGACCGGCGGCATCCCGTCGCTCACCGCCGCCATCGTCATCATCACCGGCATGCTCGGCGCCATGCTCGGCCCCCAATTCCTGCGCCTCCTCCGCCTCCGCGCCCCCCTGGTGCTCGGCTTAGCCCTAGGCGCCGCCGCCCACGGCATCGGCACCGCCCGAGCCTTCGAAGAAAACGAACAAACCGGCGCCATGAGCAGCATCGCCATGCTGCTGAATGGGCTGATTACGGCGGTGGTGTTGCCGTATGTGCTGGGATGGATAGTTTGAATAACTCCCAATAGTAGTGCGCTGTGTCGGTATTGAATAAAAGGCAAAACCAAGCCTGGAATACTCATCAGTCTTCCTGTGCTGATGTTCTTGCAAGATAGACTCTGATACTCTACACTTCCGTTAAGAATAGCTTTGTAGCACTGTTCTTTATGCATGGAATGAGGGGGGAAGATGTGTAGCCATTATGTGCGTTTATGTCTGTTGTTATTCTTCGCGTCTGCTGCTATGACATGCGGGAAGCAGTTTCCATCTCCGATGGATCCAAATATCCAAAAATTGACCCTTACCGCTTGCGACGGGCTGATTCGCGATCAGCTGCTTATCCCCGTTGCCCAGGCATGTACTGGTATCCATGCTTCAACCATTGAATCCATGGGTTATCCCACGTTGAAGTACGAAGCATGGAAGGCCGCCAAGGACCAGAACCCTGGAATCAAATCGGCTGTTGACCAAGTAGATTCTATGATGCAACAAACGAGCCTCAGCCTTTCTGGGATAAGACTCTTATCCAAGGATTCTGAACTTAAGCGGACACAGTTTGCTGCGGAATTGCAACTAAGCGATTCCGGGACGAACCCGCGTAGCCCCGAAAAAATCAACATTGCGGGATCTGCACAACTGACCGAAGACGGCCAAGTATATGTGCAAGTAACCTTGGTCGAATAATAACGCGACAACTTCACTGGATACCGCTTGTAGATTTTTGCGGTT
>JAVEWL010000862.1:0-2664 GCA_034004565.1 FCB group bacterium
TCTTATGGGAGCTATGGGAGTCATGGGAAGTATGGGAGAGATGAGAGACTCTTCATCTTGCGAATCTTGTAAATCCTGTCAAAAACTCTTGCAGTTCTTTGAGTCTTTGAGGTGATGTTGCTTATTCCTCATCGTGTCCATTCTGCCAATGCTGGTATCCTGTCGAAAAGGAAGCACCCCCAAGGCATGAAGGCTGCTTGGGGGTGCGGCTAATGTGTGTTCGACTATGTGCGTTCGGGTTTGGCTTCTCGCTGCATGAGTTCGTCAACGGCGCCGCGGGGGTTGGCGCCCTGGAACAGGACGTTATAGACTTGTTCGGCGATGGGGAGCTCTACGTTGTAGGCTTCGGCGAGGGCGTGTGCGGAGTTGGCGGTGCGAACGCCTTCGGCGACCATGGGGGAGGAGCCCAGGATTTCTTCGAGTGTGGCGCCTTGCGCGAGGCGTTCGCCGACGGCGCGGTTTCGGGAGTGGCGGCTGGCGCAGGTTGCGATGAGGTCGCCCATGCCGCTGAGGCCCGCGAAGGTGAGGGGATCGGCGCCCATGGCGACACCCAGTCGCGACATCTCGGCGAGTCCGCGCGTGATGAGCGCGGCTTTCGCGTTGTCGCCGAATCCGAATCCGTCGGACACGCCGGCGGCGATGGCGGTGACGTTTTTGAGGGAGCCGCCGACTTCGACGCCTACGATGTCGGGGCTGGTGTATACGCGGAATGTGCGCCCCGTGAAGGCGCTCTGGACGGTCTCGCATGCCTGGAAGTCGCGTCCGGCCACGACGACGGACGCGGGCAGGTCCTTGGCGACTTCTTCGGCATGGCTTGGCCCGGACATGCTGAGCACGGTGCAGGGACCGCTGACTTCTTCGATGACTTCGCTCATGCGCAGCAGTGTATTGTTCTCGATACCTTTGGCCACGCTCACCCGGATCGTGCCCGGGGAGAAGGGCCATTGTTGCGCGGCGATACGCATCGCATGGGAGGGCACCGCGAATACGGCGATATCGACGCCGGGATCGACCTCCGGCATGACTTCGACGCGATCGGGTAGATACATGTCTTTGAGGAAGAAGGGGCTGTGGCGGGTGGAGCGCAGGTCTTCGGGGCGATCCTGTTCGCGGCACCAGAGGCGCACGTCGTGACTCTTTAGGGCGAGCAGGCGGGCCAGGGCAAGGCCCCAGCTTCCTCCTCCAACGATCTGAATTCGCATGACGTCCTTTCGAGGGCTGTCGTCCGATACGTGTGGCTACGCAGAAATGGCACAGGAGAGTTTAGCCGAGCATGGGTGCAGCTTCAATCGCAGCTATCGAGACGGTAGTTGAGGCGGCCGTCCACGACGCGCGCGGCGGGGCTGTACGAGTGGGGTTCGTTCTCTGGAGCGGACCCGATGTGGATGACATCGGTGCCGGCGCACTTGAGGTAGTCCGAGATCAAGGACCGGTGGCAGTGCCACCACAAGGCCTCCGCGCACATAATGACGATCGGCATGTTTTCGGCCTTCTGGATGAGGGATTGGGCGGCCGAGCGGAATTCCTGGGTCTCCATGTAATCTGCGTAGGCGCGGAATCCGCTGTCGCGCAGGCCGGTGTTGGGGGAGTCCGGGTGTTCGGGCCGGCGGCCGCCCAGGGCGTCGCAATGCTCGTATTCGATGCCGGTTTCGGCCAGAGCGGCTTTGAGAGGCTCGCGTCCGAAGTGGGGGAAACGGCGGGAGCCGGGGTAGCGGCGGACGTCCACGAGGCGGGCAATGGCGTTGGCATGCAGGAGTGCCAGGAAGTCCTCGATTGACCGTGTCGAATGCCCTATGGTGTAGAGGCGGGTCATACCGGTGTCAGTCAATGCGCAGGAGGCCGTGGTCGATGGAAAACTGAACCAACTGGGCGCGGCTTTTGAGGCCGAGCTTGCTCATGATGTTGGTGCGGTGGGTTTCGACGGTCCGGTCGGAGATGAACAGTTTTTCGGCCACTTCCGCGTTGGTGTATCCGTAGGCGAGCAAGCGGCAGACTTCCTGTTCGCGCGGCGTGAGCAGTCCGAGGCGCTCCGGTTCGCGCGGGGCGGTATGCCCCACATACGGCGAAATCAGGAGGTTGGCCAAGGAGGGATCGATGTAATTTTGTCCGGCATGCGCGGCGCGGATGGCCTGTAGGAGCTCCGAGCCCGTCGATTTTTTCAGGACGTAGCTGCGCGCGCCGACCTTGAAGAGTTCCTGGAGGTAGTGCTCGTCTTCGTGCATGGTGAGCACGACGATGGCGAGGTTTGGGCGAATGCGCAAGGCCTGTTCGGCCACGCGGGGGCCGGTCAGTCCGGGCATGTTGATGTCGAGGAGCAGCACGTCGAATTCGCGCTGCTGGACCGCGCGGACGGTGTCGGGCCCCGTGCCCGTTTCTCCGACCACCTCGATGTCCGGCTCCTTTTCGATGAGCGCTTTCAGTCCGCTGCGAAATACGGCGTGGTCGTCGCTGATCAGGACGCGGATTGGCATGAGGCCGTTTCCTCCAATGGTACCCGCACGCGCACTGCCGTGCCCTTGCCGGGCCGTGACTCGATTGTCAGCGTGCCGCCGATGAGCGACACTCGTTCTTCCATTCCCAAAAGGCCCAGAGAGCGCCTTGTGCCGTTGCCGCGCTTGGCGGGATCGAACCCAAGCCCGTCGTCTTCCACCATCAGCGTCACCT
>JAVEWL010000863.1:0-2663 GCA_034004565.1 FCB group bacterium
GGAATTGGCAGCGCTACGGTGCCCGAGATGGTCTTGCCGGAGAGGTTCGAGAGGCCCACCGCGTACGCGCCATCGCCGTTGCGCAGGCAGGCGAACACCTCGGGCGCGAAATCGATCGACAGGTAATCCGGATCCCCCGCGGCGAACTCGGGGATGCTTCTTCGCGCAAGGTTGAGGGCGCGCAGGGCGTCGTAGGAGCCGACTTCTTCTTCCTGGTAGAGCATGGGGATGCCTTCGATCATGAGACACACGCCGTACAAGGCTCGCGCGAGGCCTGCGCCGTAGCGGTATTGCACGCGGCCGTTTTCGCAGACGCTGTCGTGGTTGTTGAGGGTGCGCAGGACGCGTCCGCCGGGGGGATAGGACCCGCGCTCGGTCTCGAAGAACTCGCGCAGGCGCGTCACCATCCTTGCCGGTTCCTGTTTCATCGCGGGCAGCTCGCGCGCCAGCACCATCCACGTGCTGTGCCCGTAGGCAATGGGCGAGACGGCGAAATGTTCGGGGAAGTTGCCGTTTTCGGGGATGATAAGCGGAGAAACTCCGTCCTTTGCAAAGCCTTCGTGGATGGCGCGCAGCATCTCGACGGAGCCGGCGAGGGTCGAATAGGACGCGTGGTTCGTGCGGGGCGAGGTCCAGTTGACCCCGGAGCCGTCCGCCACGTCGATGCGCGCGCCCACCATCCCGAACTCGCGCGCGAGCATCGTTGCCACGTCGCGTTGGACCGCCTGCCACTCCGGCGACGAGTAATCCATCCCGCAGCCGCCCCAGTTGCGCGAGGGTTTGCCGTCGCGGCCGGCGGTCCACCATTGCGGCAGCGCGAGGGCCTGCACGGAGTGCCCGCCGTGCGGAACCAACTCGCCGAGGACGCGCAGGTCTTGTTTGCGGAAGCTTTTCGTAAGGCGCTTGAGCGCTTTGGGGCCGCCGAGGATGTCGTCCACGGCCAGCATGTCGAGGGGGTCGTAGAGGTTCCAGCCGCCGTGCAGCGGATCGGGCGGCGACTTGTGTTTGTGGACCGCCTGGAGCCATACGGCCGTGATGCCGAGTCCGGCGAGGTATTCGGCTTGGGTGGCGAGGCGGTCGAAGCCGCCCACGTCCGAGAAGCGCGAGTCGATGTGGCCGCCCGCGCTGCATTCGTAGAGGATCGTGTCGTTGAGCCATGCGGGCGAATCGGTGGGAATGTGCAGGTCGATGGCGGCGTACCAGCGCCGGGCCTCCGCGCGGAATTCCTCGCGGCCCACCGCGCCCAGCCAGATGCCCTGCGCCCCGATGACCGCCTGCTGTCCCGGCGCGAGCCGCCATGCGGCCTCGACGGCGTGCCCGGTCCAGTTGGCGTCGCCGTCGATGTGGTAGTAGTCGCCCGAACCCTTGTAGCTCAGGCAGACCGCGCGTCCTGGCGCCGCTTCGGTCATCCAGAACCAGCGAGGATTCCACGCCATGCCCTGCGCAAGCCGCACGGGCGCGAGACGCATCTTCGCCGCCGTGAGGTCCTGCGGCGCGTTCGAGCGGTTCGTATAGGTCAGCGTGCGAAGCCAAGCGTCCGGTCCCAGCTTCGGGAAGGGCTCATAGCGATCCGCCAATTCGCCGCCGTCTTGGGTGTAGACCGCTTCGAGCGCCGCCCCGTCCTGCCGCGTTGCGGGCGCCGCGCCGGAGGGGAACGCCTTGTCGTTGACGTCCACGGTCGCGGCGGGACCGTCGGTGGCCTGGAGGAGCGGCGTTTCGCCGTCGCGCGCGGACAGCCAACCTCGTTCGAGGGTCCAAGTCGCCGCCGATGCCGCGGAACACAGGAGGCAAAGCACCGCTATCAGGCATTTTCCAAGGTTAAGACAATTCATGTTCTTTGAAATCCCCGTTATGAGCCGCCGAGAGCATAACAGATTTCAAGAATGGGTCTTATGGGTCTTATAGGTCTTATGGGCAGGATGGGGTTCCCATGAGGCCCATCTTCTCATGCAGGCATTTCCCGCCTTTCCCGCGCGTTATTCTTTCACCGTGCGGCCACCGTGCGGAAAATGTTAAAATAGTCGAATACCCAATCGTTTTCGCGGGACGAGAGATACAGAAAACCCTATGAGAACCGAGTTTGCCAAGCTGCTGAAGATTATCCGCAAGGTACGGCCCAACGCCGACCTCGAGTTGGTGCGGAGCGCCTATCGCGTGGCAAACGAGGCTCACACGGGTCAAACCCGCCTTTCCGGCGACCCCTATGTCTCGCACTGCATCGCGGTCGCGGCCATCCTGGCAACGATCGGCCTGGACGAAATCACCATCGCCGCCGGCCTGCTCCACGACGTTCTCGAAGACACCAAGGTCCCGCGCGAGGAACTGGCCATCGAGTTCGGCGAGGAAATCGCCGCGCTCGTCGACGGCGTCACCAAGATCCGCACGCTCTATAACCCCGACGCCACGCCTTCGCAGAAGGAAAAGCAGGCCCAGAACCTGCGCAAGATGCTCGTCGCCACCGCCAAGGACGTCCGCGTCATCGTCATCAAACTCGCCGACCGGCTCCACAACATGCGCACCATCGAATACCTCCCGGTCGAGAAGGCCCGGCGCATCGCCCAGGAAACCATCGACATCTACGCGCCCCTCGCGCACCGGCTCGGCGTCGCCCGCTGGAAGTGGGAACTCGAGGACCATTCCTTCCACGTCCTGAACCCGACCCA
>JAVEWL010000864.1:0-2662 GCA_034004565.1 FCB group bacterium
AACGATTGCCGAGGCTCAGATGCCGATGCATTTCTCGATGAGATCCTTGGACACGGGGAACCCCAGGCTGCCCAGGATCACGGCCAGTTGGCAATAGATCGAGGAGTCGATGCCCGCGGGCATGGGACGTGACTTGCCGATGCTCTGAATGTGCTTCATCTCGTTCTCCTAAGTTACCCGAACAACCCGAACCGAAGGAATTGTGCCAGACTTTGCGGCGAGCGTCAAAAATGGACAGGAAATGCAGCCACGGATGGGGCGAGAAATTCGGGCGGTGCTATGGGTCTTATAGGTCTTATGGGTCTTATGGGAACCCATAGGACCCATAAGACCCATAAGACCTATAAGACCTATAAGACCCATTCTTCGCTTAACTTAACCCTATTGTTTCCCCTCGACCCGGTATTCCCTGGTGTCGAGGTTGACCGTCACGACGGTTCCGTCCGCGAAGGTTGTCCGCTGTTGCCGGCGGTCCGGTGTGAGGAATTCGTGGTTCAGCATTTCCTGCCGGGCGCAGCGCTGGGAAAGTGCCATCGCTTCCTTGACGAAGGCGATTCCTTCGGGGCTAACGCCGGCATCCACGTACGGCAAGCCCGCGTTGAGGAGGCAATGCAGGCGCCCCGCGTCGCCTTTCGGAATGCCCCAGCCGCCGTCTTCCGTCATGCTCCAGGGCAGCAGAATCGAATCGTGGTAGACCAGGTTGAACAACGGAATCGGCACGCCAACCGCGACGCCCTCTCCGTTCCCGCCACGCACGGGATACGGGCCGTGGTGCACGAGATCGAGCGAGCGCGCCAGGTAATCCGTAGGCTCTTCCGAACTGACCACGTAGCCGCGCGCGCGGAGCAGGTCGAAGCATTGGCGGCGGTATTCGGCACATTCGGCGCGCGTAACCGGGTGCGCGGGTTCGAAGCTTTCCTCCGGCGGCACAACCGAGAACACATCGAGATACGCCCCGCGCACCTTGACCCCGTGCTCGGCGAAGAGGTCGTGGTTGCGCCGCACGTACTCCGGGGCAAACCGCGCGCTCAGGAACTGCTGCTTGCCGCCCGGCCAGGTCGAGTCCTTGGGATACGTGCCGTCCGCATTCCGCTTCGAAAGACGATCGTCGAAAGACACCGCGTTCAGATAGAAATCGCGGTACTGATCGTGCGTCGCGAAGAGATAGCCCAACTCGTCACAGGTGTCGGCGAAACGGCGGAGGCCGTCCCAGCCGCCTTGCTCCTCGCCCACCGGCAACGGATCGGGGTGGTTGCTGTCGTAGCCCATGAAACCCCAGCCGTCGAGGTGTACATAGGCGTCGTCAATGCCCTTCGCCTTGAGCTGGCGCAGGTTCTCCGAGAGCTGGTCGAAGGTCTGCAGGGAGTGGTTCGCCTCGATCTGCGTCTTGTTGAACAGCGCCGCGTCTTCCACGAAGTGATACAGCGCGCCGAGGTGCACCACCGGCCGGCCGATGACTTCGGCAAGGTTCGGGGTGCGGACCAATTTCTCGTCGAGCGACACGAACTGCCCGTTTTCCTTCACCCAGCGGCGGTAGCGCTTCGCCATGGTGACGTAGGTGGCGTTGTCGTCGAACACGTATCGCGCAGTGCGCAGGTAACGCACGCGCTTGAGGCTTGAATACCACCGCGGCTGAACCACCGTCGGCCCGCCGGCGGGATGGTCGTACGCCGCGCCCGCATCCATGCTGGTCTCGAGGATCGTCTGCACCCCGTGCCCGTTCCGAACCTGTCCCCACCACGGCATGTAGAGCGTGCGCGAATTGCAGAGGTCTTTCTCGTGAATCTCCTGCGGCCAGTCGCCGGGCACCAGGATCCCCTGCATGCGCGGGAAGAACGACTGCACGGCTGCGGTGTTCTCGACGATGAGCGGCTTCGGCCAATTCAGAATGCCAAGGTCAACATTATCCGACGGCGCCGCGATATCGAAGACAATCTCGTTGCCGATAAGGCTGATAGTGATATCGAAAGCCAGGCCCGGAGCGTCGGGAAAATCGGCGAGGTGCAGGATCCCGCCTACGGCATAGCCCGGCGCAAACACTTCCGCGCTGCGGGTGCCCGCCGTGGTCAGGCTGAACGTCTTGCCGTTCGCTTCAACGTCATTGCCGTCGCAAGGGGCGAAGTCCCACGTCTCCGCGGCCGTCTTCACCGTCATGCCGAGGTCCGACTTGCGCAGCGTAAGCTCGAGTTGCGGCGTGCGTACTACCCAGGCCTCGGGCGTCTCCTCGACGCTGCCCGGCGCCCGCTGCGGCTTCTCGACCGAATGCGCCCACAACCACACGCGCACGACGTCGATCTTGCGGTACAGGTCGTCAAACGCGGCCTGATCCGCCACGCCGGCCTCCACCGCCGCCTTCAATTCCGCGAGCTTCGCCTGCTTCTCGTCCTCCAAATCGGCCGGAACCGTGATGGCCCCGAGCCGTTCCACGTGAAACTTCAGCGTATCGAGCCGCGGCGCAAGCGCATCGGGCGTCGCCAGAGACGTGGCAAGAAGTGTCAGCACGAGGATCATCGGATGTTCCTAACCATTTTGCTCATAAGGCACCGCATGGGGAATGTGAGTTATGGGAGGCAAGGGAGATATGAGATCATAACTCACAAGCCACCCATAACTCCCATCCAGACTCCCTGGAACTACAGTCCCGGGCGCGGCGGTACATCAG
>JAVEWL010000865.1:0-2660 GCA_034004565.1 FCB group bacterium
ACAGGAGCACCAGCGTCCATCCGTGGCCGGTACACCGAAGCGGTTCTCCCCAGCCTTCATTAACATGCTGCACCGCGCAATCGACAGAGGCCACCTGTCCGCACGCAAGGCGGCAAAGGCGATGGGTGCAACCCTGACGCAGCTTGTAGACCTGTTTGCCGAGCACTCTCTACCCTCCCCCTTCGAACTGTAAGGGGTGCGCCCGGGCATGGCAAAGACGCGGGTATTCATCGACACCAACATCATCATCGAGGCATTCCGGACGGGCTGTTGGACGGCGATCTGCAACAAGTTCGCTATCGAGACCGTCGACAAATGCGTTGAAGAAGCCCTCACCGGCAACCCCGATGATCCCGGGCGTGTGCACATCGACAGGGATGCCCTTCTGGAAGGACTTGCCGACCGGCACCAGGTAGGGAAGCTAGAGCTGGCGAAGCTTGTCCTTACCCATCCCTCATGCAACGGCCTCGATGACGGCGAACTGCATCTCCTCGCTTGGCTCCATGCCCAGGGGCTGCTTCCAAACGCCCTTATCCTCGTTTCCACGGCCGATAAGGCGGCCATCGTGGCCACCGGTAATATCGGTTGGCTCGACTCGCTTACCTCCCTGGAGCATCTGGCCAACGAATCCGGCGTGACACATGGGCAACTCAACTCCCTGGCGCGACACTATCGCGCGGGTTGGCTGGATGAGATCCGGGTAAAAATCCGGCTTGGAGTCATTCCTTAGGAGGTCTTGCATAAATATGGCTAGCAACCATAACGCATCGCCATTCGCCGTCGACGACCCTGAAATTGCAGAGGTCCTCGACATGCGCACGGGCTCGATCATCCTGGCTCATGAGGCCATAGGTTCGGATTACGACCAGGCAATGGCCCTTCGCATGGAGCTCGGTGAGGCCCGCGCCCGCAGTGAACCACTCTACGTGTGTCCCTTGTGTGGCACCTCGGTCTACCTTGTATCCAGGAAGGAGACGCGGCGTTTCTTCTTTCGGCACGAGTTGGAAGACGGTCGATGCCCTGCCAAGACACGCGGCGAACTCAACGAACAAGAAATCAATGCGCGCAAATACAATGGCGCTAAAGAAAGCTACGCCCACATCCGCATGAAGCAGATCATCGCAGAGAGCCTGCGATGCGATCCAAACTTCTCCGATGTGAAAGTCGAGGCTGTATGGAGAGGACAGGAACGAGCCACTTGGCGCAAACCGGATGTGCAAGCTCTCTACAAAGGCTTACCCATTGCCTTCGAGATACAACTTTCAACAACGTTTCTTCGAGTCATTGCCGAACGACGGGATTTCTATCAGCGTGAGGGCGGCTTGCTCTGCTGGATATTCAAGTCCTATGACGAAGACCGCGCTCGCCTGACCCAAGACGACATCTTCTATAGCAATAACCATAACCTCTTCCTCGCCAGCGAAAACACGTTGACGGAGTCACGAAATGCCGGGCAATTGATGTTGGACTGCCGCTGGGCGGAGCCCTATGTAGAGAATGGTCAGGTCGAGACTCGCTGGTCCGGAAGAATCGCTCCATTCGACGAATTCCAGCTTGATCAGACACGGCAACGGATCTTCCTGTTCGATTACGAAAGCGCCGTCGGCTGCGCAAGAGATGACTCGGAAGAAGCGGCCCATCAAAAGACGCAGGAGGCTATCCGACAACGCTTTGCCGAGTTCTGGATTAACCGGGGCGGAGTAAACGCTTCAAACGCTGGTTGGAAACAAGTGCGTGATGAATGGTCAGAACTCCAAGCTGAACTGTCTTTGGAGGGCTTGGATATCCCCGATCACCCAGGGGAACATTCACTTGCAGGCGCACTGAATGCATTCTATTCGGCACGCGAAGGAAGGCCGGTGGGCTGGAAATTCAACAAGCTCATAGAAGTTGCGCATTGCGTACATGGTCGCCACAAGGGGCATCTGCGCCGCTTCCGGCAACTCCTATTGACATACAACCGGCAAAATCAGATTCGAGGCGAGGACCGCGAGGGGAAATGGCAGGCAAAGGTCCAACAATATGCCCCGCTTCTGAAAGCCAATGACCCGACGTACGAGTCCGACAGCCGATACGTCGAACTATTCGAATTCCTTTTCCCAGAGCTTGCAGGGTACGAAGTCTCCTGTGCTTCCAGCGAAAAAGGCCAAAGACTGGCATGAAGGGAAGGGGCAGTAACGGGAACGGACCTATCCGAAAGGGCTGGTGTAGCTCCTATTCGGGAGCTACACCAAAGGGTAAGTCAAATGGACGTTCGAGATCGGGGATGTTGTACGGAGATGTGTGCCCGACTGATAAGGCAATTCGACATCACTTAACAACAGCAGTCTTTGTACCTCCACCATGCTGCGTGATGCGAGGACGGCACTTGATCTTCACAGCGCCCCGGGTGAATGAGTCGTCCGAGGCCTTGCTCGACCACACATAAGCTTCGCCGGTTCCGAGATGGCTCATCTTGTCGGAGGTCAGCTCGCCAAGAGCGGCATTCGCCTTCTGGATATGCTTCAGCCAGGCGGGCGAGTTGAATTTGTGCATGATGATCTGCGATGACAGCTCGATCAGCGAGACCGGGACCGATGGCGGGTCCTGAGAGGCGACCATGATGCTGGTTCCCTTGTGTCGCATCTCACGGACAACCTCGACCAGGCCGGAAACCAGGT
>JAVEWL010000092.1:0-12069 GCA_034004565.1 FCB group bacterium
GGGGGGGGGGATTTGGGGGGGGGTGGCCGGGGGTACCTGTCCGCTTTTCGCATGTCCCCGCCCCCCCGCCCGCCTTCGCGGATGAACAAAGACATGCGCAACCCATGCCAACCACGGCCACGACCTGATAACCCCCAACCGTTTCACCACTCCCCGCAACCGGCCATATGCAGCCCCGCCACAGTCCGATTCTGTGTCGTTTTTGCGCTCCCCAGAGCGTATTTAGACATTAACTCCCTTTCGGCGACCCAAAGCGCCATCGAGACAGACATGATCGCTCAAATGGCTGTTTTCGTGGGCATCGACCGTCCAGCCCTTTCCTTCCATTCCTGGAAGCAAACCGGGATCTCAAAGTGTGTACCGTACACACAATCGGAAGAAAACGCTTGCAAAATAGTGTAAAGTATGCAATAGTAGCAACAGGCAGTTTTACAGTAACCAGTTGATATTAGAGTGTTTGCGGCTCTAGTAGGTTTGGGCCGTTCAGCTTCCCAAGCTGGATGTCGCGGGTTCGAACCCCGTTTCCCGCTCCATTTGCTCGTTCCACGCCGGAGTCCACCAAGGTTCTCCGGCGTTTTTTCTGTCACAGCCGGGAGTGGAACTGCCTATGCCTGCGCCGCTCGAAGTGAGTGACGGGACAGCACCCGTGATCATGCGACTCATCGGCGCTGAACGCGCATTCGCGGCCGACGATCCCGATGCCGTAGTGTGGGCGTTCTACAGCGAAACTCTCGACCGCCTTAACGCGGAAGTCTTGCCCACCGTCCATGGCCCCACGCGCCGCATCGGCTTCGAACGCATCCTGGACAACGGACAGCGCGAGCAGTTTCTCGGCCTCGATGTCCGCTCGTTGGAGCACATCCCCGAAGGCTTGTGCGGTTGGGAGCTCAGCCGGGACGCGCTGAGCACGTGGCGAGAGCGCGGCGGGCACGTTCAACTCGTGGCGCGGCGCTTGGTCCGATGGATGTGGCTGCACGACGCCCTGGACCACACCATCCTGCCGCTGGGGGAATTTGCGGTGACGGGCCATTCGCCCCACGCCTCGGAATTCCACATCAACATCCACGCCTACGCCGTCCCGCGCGATGAGCCGCTGGACGACGCCATTCGGCTGGTGGACTATGACCCTTTGTGGCCGGCGCGCTTCGAGGAGTTCGCCGCGTGGCTCCGCGAGGCACTGACGCAGCAGGTTGCCCTGCGCATCGAGCATTACGGCAGCACGGCGATTCCGGGCATCCGGGCCAAGCCCATTATCGATGTGCTGGTCGAGGTGCCCTCCTTCGCAAAAGCCCGAGAGCATGCGTTCAAGGTCCTCAACCGCCCCGAATGGGAAAGCTGGTGGTGCATCGACCACATCATCTTCATGCGCCGCGACCCGCTCACCGGGACGCGCACGCACCACGTCCACCTCGTGCCGCCCGGCCACCGCGAATGGCAGAGCCTCGTCTTCCGCGACCACCTCCGCTCCCACCCCGAGGACGCCCGCAGGTATGCCGCCCTGAAGCATCACCTCGCCACCCAATTCGGCAACGACCGCGAGCGCTACACCGAGGAAAAGACGGAGTTCGTCCGCGAAATCCTTGAACGCGCAGGTAATGTTTCAAATCCCCCTATGTAGAGTATTATTGGCAGCGCGTTGTGCGCTCTACTGAGCGAAGGGGGAATTCTGTCATGTTTAGATGGATCGTGCGGTCTCTATGCGCTCTAAGCGGTGTACTTATTCTCGCCGGATGCCCTCAGGTTCCGGATTCCCCATCGTCCATAGGCGGGCCCTATCCCTCTTTGGAGCGTGCCGCCGGGGTCTACAGCGCCGCGGACGGGGGATTCATCGTGATGGGCCACCGCACGCGTTTTCCGTTGTTCGATTTTCGCCAACAACTGTTTCTCAGTAAGCGCGACGCCAACGGCGCAAAGGAATGGTCCTCCCACTTCACCGCGCCCATGATTAACACCGGCCCTATGAGCATGACGGGAAAAGCGGTCAAGGAAACGCCCGGCGGAGGCTTCATCGTGGCCGGCGTCCTTACGTTCACTACCCTTTACGGAAAGTTCGGACGCGACCCGGATCTCCCAGATGACATGGTTGGAACCATCCCCTGGAGCGGCTTCCTCTTGTGCGTGGACTCGTCTGGCAAGGAAAAGTGGCGCAGGGTCTATCGGGAATCCGATGGCGCGTGGGGATGGGTAAACGACGTGGCGCCAACACCCGACGGCGGATTCGTAGTGGCATGCTACGAATACGACTCCGAGTCAGGGAAGCACTGGTTCCTACGCAAGACCGATCCGCAAGGCAATCCGGAGTGGGATGTTGACGCCCCCGCCGGCGGTTATGCGGATGCCGTGCAAGCCCTCGCGGACGGCGGCTGTATCCTCGCGGGAGCCTTTCGCCAAGACGGCTCCGACGACGATTTCTTCGTGCTCAAGGCGGACTCCGGCGGGAACGCGGTATGGTCGCGAACCTACGCATCGCTGGGAGCATCGCTCACATTCACAACAGTCCCACCCAGGCTGACCCTGCGCGAGTTGGCCGACGGAAGCCTGCTCGCCGCCGGGGCAGGATACAACAACGGCAACTTTTTCATGCTCCGGACCGATGCCAACGGAAACGAAACCGGGCGATACGTCCAGACGACTCCCCTCACGTATTATTTGCGGAGCGTCGTCGCCACCGAGGACGGCGGCTGCATCCTCGGCGGTGACGACCAGGGCCAGGTGGGTGGACCGCCGTACGTGATCAAAATAGGCTCACTCGGGCAGATACAATGGGCCTCGCAACTCGAAACGCTGGGAACGCCGGTGAGCGCCAGCACCTTCATACAGCCGCGAGGCGTGGACGGTTATGTGGCGGTACTGACCACCCGCACCGCCGTCGACGATCCCCACCCAGGCTCGTCCGTCCCGGCATTCGACTTCAACATCGAAGCATTCGCCCTGACCGGCGAAGGCACAGTTCCCCCCTGGCCAGCACGCTAATGCTACATACAAGCGCGCCAATCAGCTTCACTTGTTGACAGGTTACACGTGAGAGCGCCAAAGCTTCCGAACTAATTCAGGGACAGACCACGAAATAGCCGCCCGGCTCGACACGCGTCGACAGCGGTAGCCCCGAAGTTGAGAGGCTATTTCGTAGTCTGTCCCCGAAACTCATCTTGTTGCACTTATCGCTTCCATGGGGTAAGAAGTTCGGCGTTGTCGATCCACATGACGAAATAGGGTTTGGCCGCGCCGCGCTTCTTCATGTAAATCAGGAAGGGACGGTCCAGTACGAAGTATGTGGGAATAGGTAGGTATTCTATCTTCGATTCCGATTTGAGCTCTGCCCCGCTGCGATCGAGCCGGAACAGGATATCTTGCTGCGCAACGTCGATACGCTGGTCCGTGAGGGAAGCATTCAGGAATCGTCTACCCTCAAGTTCGGCGAAGCGGTGTGAAATCTGATAGCAGAGGTCGGGAACCAAAAGGACATCGTTCGGACCAATCTCCTCGTAATACTCTGCCGAACCTGGGTCCTTTTCTCTCACCTTATCGAGTTCGTCCGCTCCTCTCTCAATCCGTTCAAGCGCCTTAGCAAGACTCATCTCCGGGTTGATGCGCGCAACAACTATCTGGCTCGGCGAAGAGTTCGCACACAGGTCGACTGCAAACTCAAAACCCGATCCAAACGAACTACCCTTCCGAAACAGGACGCGCGCCTGACTGCGGAGCTGATAATATGCATATTCATCCTCCGGCCGTATGCCAAACGAGGAAACCTGGCTCTTCCGCCCTTTGGTATCGGTAAACTCCAGAGGCTTCCGGCTTTGGAAATACGGAAGACCGAACGGAACGTTGGCTTCAAGATAGGAGTATGCCAGGAACGAGTCGGGCGCAATGCCGGGAAACGCGGGTGGACTTTTCTCCGGAAAACCGGTCTTAAGCTCACGGCAGATCTTCTCAATCACGCCCTTGTCGTTCCAACCGCTCGCAACATACAACGCCCCCTCCGGGATATTGGGCGCCGGATCGTCAGCAGCATTAAGCGCGGCCGCGGTCTGCGGCGAACCGTCGAGTAGTATTTCACCGTGTGCTATTTCCCTGTCGAGTGATTTCCACGCGGCAAGAAAGGAAGCGCACCACACTGCGTTCTGGCCTTCCTGAACGCCCGTATCCAACGTGGGAACGACAGCAGTTGACTTGAGGTCGCGGGAACTCCCGTCAAACGTCTTCGCTAAATCCGGCGCACCCGTCCCTCTCGCAGTACCGCACCCAATAAAAACCGTCACGCCGATGAACAATCCAACGAACTTGGTCACGAACTGCCTCCTTCTCTCCACCACATCACCCGGCTTCCAAACAGGCGCCGCGCATAGTACGGCTATTCAACTCCGGCATCTGGGCGCTTTGGTCAAGCCAATCCCCCTACCTTACCGTCGATAAGCTGCAAGTTTCGATCACTCCCCTTGTGAATGCAATAGTATCATCTCAAGCGCGCGGCTTCTCAATTCTCCAAGTCTCAATTCCATCCTCCTTGTCATTGACCGCAGCACGAAAAGAAAAAGAGCAAGCTCTATTCTGAATTGGTTTTATGTTATCTCACATCTTAAGATGGAGCCCTTCTGTGTCTGTCCCCGAATTCACAAACGCCCCTTCTCCCAAAAACCGCTTGACAATGACTACATCTGTATGCGATAGTACACACAGGTAACCGATCGACGGAGGATGTAGACCATGAAGAAACCCAAGCAGAATCCTGAAGCGCCCCGGCTGTCCGAGATGGAATGGGAGGTCATGAAGCCGCTGTGGGAGCACGGCCCCCTGGCGGCGCGCGACATCTACGAGAAGATCCCGGATTCGTACGGCTGGGCCTACAGGACGGTCAAGACGATGCTCGCCCGGCTCGTGAAGAAGGGAGCGCTCGCCTACGACCAAATCGGCAATTCCTACCTGTATCGCGCCGTGTACGACCGCAGCGAGATGTCGCGCGAGGCGACGCAATCGTTCGTGCGCCGGGTTTTCGACGGGGCGCTGGCGCCGTTCCTTGCGCAGTTTGCGCAACACGTCAGCGACGAGGAGTTGGAGGTGCTGAGAGCGGAACTTGCACGGGCCTCGCGCGAGCGTGCGAAGGTCCCCAAACCGGGACGCGAGAAGAAGGGGTAAGCGCAATGGACGCCTACAATCTTGCCGCGGGACCACTTGCGGAGCACTGGGCCCGCTGGATGCTCTCGATGAGCCTGCAGGTCGCCCTGCTGGCGGCGGCCGTGTGGGCAGTGACGCGCCTGATGCGGAAGTCTTGCGCTTCGCTGCGTTACGCGCTGTGGCTGCTTGTGTTCGTGAAACTCGTGCTTCCGCCGTCCCTTTCGGCGCCATGGTCGGCGGCGTCGCTGCTTGATCGCGTGGTTACGCTGGAACCTTTGCGGGAGGTGCCCGCGGAGACTTGGACCGGGATTAACGCGGAAGCAGGCGCCGATATGCAGGGCGGCACCGCTACGGCGCAACCGGCCGCGCGTCAGGTTCGGGCTTCCATGCCGGTAGTGGCCATGTCGGTGTGGCTTCTGGGATCGGCGGCCCTGTTTGGAGCGCTGATGTATCAGGCGCGCCGCTACCAGCGCGGCATTGCAAGCGGCCTCTCCCCCGCTCCGCCGGAACTGGCGGCACTGGGACAGGAGATCGCCGCACGCCTGGGTATCAAGCGCGCTTTCCGGCTCTGCCTGAGCGGGCAGTTGAGCATTCCGGCCGTAACCGGTTTCAGAAGGCCTACGGTGATCCTTCCCGAATCGCTGGCGGACGGGATGTCGCAGGCCGAGTTGTCCGACGTCATCGGCCACGAGCTGGCCCACGTCAAACGTCACGACATCCCCGTTGGATGGCTGACGACGCTGTTGCTGAGCATTTACTGGTTTCACCCGGTGGTGTGGCTTGCACACCTCAACCTCAGGAGGGAACGGGAAATGGCAAGCGACGATGCAGTTCTGTATTCGACGCGCCAGGAAGGGCGCAGCTACGCATCCACAATCGTGCGCATGGCGGAGAAGTTCGACGACACCGCCCCGGCCGGCGCCGGGTTCCTGGGAATCCTGGAGATCGCCGACAACCTGCTGCACCGCGTCCGCTCGGCGGCCGACGCGACGCGCCCGCGCTACATGGGCCGGGCGGCAACCGTTGCCGTGGCGCTGGTGGCGGCCGTGCTGCTGCCGATGGCCGTCTGGACGCCCGATACGCTCGCCGCGGACGCTCGCGCGGCCGGGCTGCCGAAAGGCACGCCGGTAATCGTCTCGACCGAACCGGCGAGCGGCGCGACCGACGTGGATCCCAGCCTCAATGCGATCCGCGTAACCTTCAGCCGGAACATGGCGCCATCGTACTCCTGGACCGGAGACCCGGCGTATCTTCCGGAGATGCCTGCTCAACCCACTTGGCTCGATGCACGCACCTGCCAGGTGCCGGTGAAGCTCGAACCCGGCAAACTGTACCGCGTCGGCATCAACTCGGCGTCTTACACAAACTTCCGCAGCAAAGCCGGTGTCCCGGTGCTCCCCCATGTAATCGCCTTCGTCACCAAAGGCGCCGACTCGTCGTTGGCGGAAGCCGTACAGGCGCCGAAGGTCGTCTCCTTGAACCCCGAACGCAAGGCCACGGAGGTTGATCCCGCGACGAATCGCCTCGTGGTTACCTTCGATCGCGAAATGGGCGCCGGTTTTTCGTGGACAGGCGGCGGCGAGCACTTCCCGCAGATCGCCGGCGAGCCGACATGGAGCGAGGACCGCAAGACCTGCACCCTGCCCGTGACGCTCAAACCCAATTGGACGTATCGGTTGAGCTTGAACAACCCGCGTTACAACAATTTCCAGAGCGCACACCGGATTCCACTCGAGCCGGTCGAGTGGACCTTCAAAACGGGGAAGTAGTTTAAGACGAAAAGGGGAAAACAGACCATGAGCAAGTTCGCAACGATAGCGATAGGCGTCCTGGCGGTCTTTCTCGCATTGCCGCTCGTCGCCTCCTGCATGTCCAAGACCGAAGGCAGCCAGGATGGCCCCGGCGTGAACGCCGAAGCCTCCTCGGGGCCGATACTGGTGTCGTCCAACCCCGCAAGCGGCGCCACGGATGTCAGTCCGGCTGTCACCGAAATCACCGCCACCTTCAACGCGAAGATGCAACCCGGCTGTTCGTGGACCGGCAGCGGACCGAACCTCCCGGAAATCACGGGCCAGCCAACATGGAGCGCAGACGGCATGACCTGCACCCTCCCGGTAAGGCTAAAGCCGGACTGGAGCTACAAGGTCGGCCTGAATTCGCCGTCCCACCGCAACTTCAAGAGCGCCGACGGCAACGAACTGCCCCCAACCGAGATCACCTTCCAAACAGGCCAGAGCTAATCGATAACCACCCAATGCCGGCGCCGTGACGCGAGTGCACGGCGCCGCAGCTTATTGTGTAAACGCCACCTTCTTTTCTGCAACTCCCATTTCCCAAAAGGAGCACCCCTTGAGGTCCGAAGGACCGGAACAACCGGGTGGAACCTTCAAGCGGAGCGACGAAGGAGCGGAGCTTTTGGGTGGGGCGCGGAAACACCTTCGGGTACTTGCCAAGCACATGTTCTTTTGTCATCCCGAGTAAAGCGAGGGATTTTGTGGCGCCAATGAACCCGTCTGTTCCCTCTCAACACACGCCCGTGTCACCCTGAGCGATGAGGCGACGGCACAGCCTCAGATGTGTGAGGCAGCCGCCCTTGGCTGCCGGGGCAGGACAAAAGACGAAGACTGGCAGCCGCGGGCGGCTGCCCCACACGGCCTGCTCCGACCCGCTTCCTGGGTGTTGATGCGATGGGCTCTTTGACAATTCCGTTGCCGAGGGGGTAGGTTTAGGTCGCCTTCTTTGCACACTATACGCGTGTCATTCTCCCTTTCAGTTCTGAAGGGAACCTCACATTATGTCGAAATCCCGACTGTACATTCCTGAAAATAGCCTCGCGCTTTTCTGCCGCAAGTGGAAGATTGAAGAGCTCTCCCTGTTTGGTTCGACCCTGACCGACGAGTTCGGTCCCGATAGCGACGTGGACGTTCTGATCGATTTCGGCGGCGACGCCGACTGGAGCCTGTACGATTGGCTGGAGATGAAAGGCGAACTCGAGGCGCTCTTCGGCCGCAGGGTTGATCTGGTGGCGCGGGAAGAGCTGCGCAACCCGTTCCGCCGGTACGCGGTTCTTTCGTCAAGAGAGGTTATCTATGCGTCCTGACGGCGGAAACGCGGCGCATTTGTGGGACATGCTCGACGCGGCGCAGGCGCTGCAGGGGTTCGTGAGGGATCGCACGGCGGACGACTACGCCAACGATCGCATGCTGCGCGGCGCGGTGGAGCGCTACATTGAACTGATTGCGGAAGCGGCGGGGCGGATATCGACGTCGTATCGCATTGCCCATCCCGACATTCCCTGGCGCAATATCATTGCGCAGCGCGAGGTCATCACCCACGGCTACGGCGCCATCAAGCACAGCCTCATGTGGAAGCTTGCCAGCGTACACGTGCCGGAACTCATCCAGCAATTGGAACCGTTGATTCCGGCCCCACCGCCGTCGACGGAGTAAAGGTCACCGGAACGTGGATCGTCCAGAGACAAACAAAGGCCGGAGGGCGTATCCCTCCGGCCTGTGTATTGATGTCTGGTCTTGAATCCGGTGCTATTGAGCGGCGGCAGGCGCTTCGGGAGCGGCTTCCGGCACGACTTCAGGAACCGGCACGGCTTCGGGCGCGGGCTCAGGGGCCACTTCAGGGGCAACCGGGGCCGGGGACGCGGCGTCGCCGGGGCGATCCGGAAGCGTCGGGGGCGGCATGTCGGCCGGGATTTCCGCCGGCGGCGTCACGGGGTCGGCGGTGGGCGCAGCCGGCTCGACGGGCGCGGACGGCTCGACGGTCGCCGGAGGCGTCACTTCAACATCGTTGACCGTTTCCGCCGGTTTGCAGCCGCCGATTACCGCGACGGCCACCAACAGGCAAACCGCCATCAGAGCCTTCCAATTCTTCATGGTCATTCTTCCTTCCTCCTTGTGTCTACGACACACGTTATATCGAATGCGTGCCGCCTGCTGCGGGGCGCATATCGAACGGTTCCGGGTAGGGGGTATTGTAGCAGAAGCGGCGTCCAAAGTAGAGGCCTCCGCCGATCCCCCTCGCCTTATTGATATTGTGTAAGCCATTCCAAATGTCTGTTCGGGGCGCCTTAACGCTGTCAAATCAAGGCCATCGTCGTCTTCGTCTCATAAAACCTGACTGGACGTTTGCTGACCTGTACGGCAGAGACAGAATCATCCTTCGGCTTCCCCATATCTCCAGCGGAATATATCCCTCAAGAGGCGGTTTGGTTCCATTATTCACACAACATTTTCTTTGGGAACCTCATGCACCTTTTCGTGTCCGTTCCCTGCCGTCGCGTGCGCCGGTCAAACCTTCCCGAGAAGGCGCGAACATCGAAGTGCGAAACGTGCCGCAATTGTTGAGTTTCCAAGTGTTTAGTAATGGACTTTCGGGCTTGCGATCACTACAATAAATCGATCCAAATACCTTCGCCAGGAACTTGACACGAGGTGCGGGTTATGGCACAATCCCAGAAAGTGGTGAATAAATTTTCAGGTACTTTCGACTAAGGTTAAGGAGAGTGTCGGATGCCGGTGACCAACGGAAAAGACAACGTGAAGGGCAAGGCGCTTGATATCGCGGTGTCTCAATTGGAGAAGCAATACGGCCGCGGCACCATTGTGCGTCTGGGGGACGACTCGTTCCACGCAAAGGTACGGGCTATTTCGAGCGGCAGCCTTGCGGTAGACATCGCCACCGGTGTTGGGGGATTTCCGACGGGCCGTGTCGTGGAGGTTTTCGGACCGGAATCGTCGGGTAAGACGACGCTGGCGCTGCACGTGGTGGCCACGGCGCAGAAGCAGGGCGGCATTGCCTGCTTCATCGACGCGGAACACGCGCTGGATCCTTCGTTTGCGACGCGTCTGGGTGTGAATATCGGCGATTTGCTGGTGTCGCAGCCGGATACGGCGGAGCAGGCGCTGGAGATCTGCGAGACGCTGGTGCGCAGCAACGCGGTGGACGTGATTGTCATCGACTCGGTGGCGGCGCTGGTGCCGAAGGCTGAAGTCGAGGGCGATATGGGCGATTCGCACATGGGCTTGCAGGCGCGGCTGATGTCGCAGGCGCTTCGCAAGCTGACGGCGGCGATAAGCCGCTCGCGCACGCTGGTGATCTTCATCAACCAGATTCGCGACAAGATAGGCGTGATGTTCGGCAGTCCGGAAACGACCACGGGCGGGCGCGCGCTGAAGTTTTACGCGAGCATGCGCTTTGACGTGCGCCGGATTGCGAGCATCAAGGAGCGCGATCAGGACATCGGAAACCGCGTGCGCGTGAAGATCGTCAAGAATAAGCTTTCGGCGCCGCACAAGCAGGCGGAGTTTGACCTGTTGTTCGAGGAGGGCATTTCCTTCGAGGGCGATGTGCTCGACTTGGCGGTCGAGGAAAAGCTGATCCTGAAGAGCGGATCCTGGTTCTCGTACAATGGCGAGAATTTGGGCCAGGGCCGCGAGGCGACGCGCCAATACCTCCGGAACAATCCGGAGATGGCGCAGCGCCTGAAGCGCGATATCCTGAAAGCCAGGAACATCGAGTGGGTCGAACGCACGGAAGAAGATGCGGAGGCCCTGGAAGAGGCGAAATCTGTCGACTAAATCGGAAGAACAGCTTCCTTTAACGGTGAACGCGAGCGGACCGTCCCGCGCATGGCTGGCCGGTTTGCTCGCGTTCACCTTGTTGTTTGTCGGGCTGAGTCTTTTCGCGAAGTTCGAGCTGGACAACCTGCGCGAAGGACTTCGCCGCACGGCGGAGGCTGAAATCAGCCGGCACTTCCGCAGCCGCGCCATCTCGATCGTCGGCCTGCGCGGGCTGCAGGTTCACGATTTCAACGTCAACGTTCCCACCTCGCGCGGCCAGGCCGAGATCAGCGCCCCGAGCGCGCTGGTGCTGGTGGACCTGCTCGATCTGCTGTACGGCAAGGTGACGGTGGAGCGCGTGCAGGTGGACGGCGCGACGATGCGGCTAACCGCCGCGGCCACGGCCGCACCCGTCGTTGCCGCCGCGAAACCGTCGACGGGACTTACACCCAACGCATTCCGCGTCATCGGCAAGGGCTGCACCATCGAGCTTGCCGGCTTTCTCCCGAACAAGACGCTCTCCTTCTCGCCGGTGGACTTTGAGGCGTTTCGGCTGGCGGACTCGCCGGACTATCATCTTGCGCTGCAGGCAACCCTGCGCGGCGCGGAGGACATTCCCTTTCAGGTGGAGGGGCGCTTTGCTTCGGCGGAGCGGTTCGAATTCGACGCGCGAAGTCCTCGGTTGACGACGGCGGCCGTGAATGCCCTGTTGAGCAAGCCGCAGGAGTACGTGGTCTCGGGCGCGCTGACGCCTTCGCTTCACGTGGAAGCGCGGCCGGGAGCGCCCATCGAGGCATTCTTGCAGACGGCCGTGATGGATTTCGTGGCCGCGAAACAGCCCGAGGATGTGAAACCTTTTTCGGGCCGCGTCGAGGCGCGCGTGCTTTACGACCGCGCTACGCGCCAGGCACGGGTGGCGGATTTGCGCATTGATGGGGCGGATATTCAGGGCGCCGCGCGAGGCACGATCGACTTCGGCGGCGAGACGCCCTTGCTGAATCTTGATGCGGAAGCCACGCGCATTCCACTGGCGCCGGTGCTGGCGCGGATTCAGACGCCCGCGGTGGAGAAGTACGGCAAGCTGGAAGTGGCGTTGGATGAGCCCTACCGTATTTCGGCCAATGTCAGCGGTCCGGCGAAGACACCGGTGGTGACCGCGCGCCTCACCGCGCGGCACGGCACGGTTGCGTTCGCGCCGTCGCAGAAGCGCTGGCCTACGGGTTCGTTGGAGGTGGGCACGGTCGATGTGAGCTGGGACTCGGCCACGAGGCGTCCGAACGGCGTACTCAACGTGGTGGACGGCTCCGTTAAGCATGCCGAGAGCGGCCTCGAGGCCACCGACGTTTGCGGCACGCTGCATTTCGCGGGTGATGCGATAGAA